>JAUYMN010000028.1 GCA_030699455.1 Nanobdellota archaeon
TTAATTTATTATTATTTAATATGTTTGTTTTTATCTATTTTATAAAAAATACATATTTAAAATAAAAATGTTTTTTTGTTACTTATTTTTCTTTTAATTTGTTCCATAAGAAACTATGGTGTGTGGTTCTCAGTAAAAACCACACATATCTTTAAATATTGGGCAAAAGCTATTATATAAAAATGGTGAATGTTAAAGGTTTTTTAAGAAATTATGCAGATAGTGAGAGTATATTCAAAAATAGGAAAGTTTTACAATCTAATTATACACCATTAAATGTGCCTTATAGAGAAGAACAAATTAATCAAATTGCTGGAATTTTAGCACCTTCATTACGTATGGAAAGACCCAGTAATATATTTATTTATGGGAAAACAGGCACAGGAAAATCACTAGTAATAAAGCATGTTGTTGATCAAATATCAGAAGTTGCTGCTGAAAATAAAATAAACTTAAAAGTAGTATATCTTAATTGCAAACTAAAGAGGGTTGCAGACACAGAATATAGGCTAATTGCACAAATTGGGAGGGAATTAGGTCAAGAAATACCACCAACAGGGTTACCTACCGATGAAGTATACAAAATATTTGTAAAAATTATTGAAAAAGAAAAAATGTTGCTTCTTCTGGTTTTAGATGAAATTGATGAAATAGTAAAAAATACAGGTGATAAGATATTATATAACTTAACAAGACTAAATACTGAGTTAATTAACAGTGAAATATGTATTGTTGGGATTAGTAATGATTTAATGTTTATAGACCACGTAGATCCACGTGTTAGGAGCAGTCTCAGTGAAGAAGAATTAGTTTTTCCACCATACAATGCAATACAATTACAGAAAATATTAAGAGAAAGATCTAATTTATCTTTTGAAAAGGATATTGTAGGAGAAGGAGTAATTGAAAAATGTGCCGCATATGCTGCTAAAGAACATGGCGATGCAAGAAGAGCATTAGAACTAATGAGAGTTGCTGCTGAGCTAGCCGAGCGAAATAATTCTGATAAAATTTTGATAAAATATATAGATGATGCAGAAGAAAAAATAGAAAGAGATAGGGTGTTAGATATTGTTTCAACACAGCCAAAACAGTTTAAAATAACATTATATACTATTTTATCTGTTTCAGAAGAATATGCAAACAAAAAAGGCTCTCAGGATTTTTATACCGGAGATATATATGCACTTTACAAAGAAAATTGTCTTAAAACAGGCACCAAACCATTAACACAAAGAAGAATTGGAGATATTATTGCCGAACTTGATATGCTTGGAATAATTAATGCTCGTGTCATAAGTAAGGGAAGATATGGAAGAACAAGGAGGATCACATTAGGGGTTCCAGAGAATATTGTTAGTAAAATAAATGTGATGTTAAAAGAAGGGTTGGGGTTGTAATTAAAATGGTTGATAAAACTGTTTTGGAATCTTTTATAAAAAAAGGATATTTGTTGTCTCCAGAGTTGCTTGATAGGAGTGATTTTAATTCAGGTTTTTTAAATTTGGTTGACAGTAGAATTTTATCAAAAGAAAAACCAGTGGTTATTTGTTCTGATATATATAATGGAATTTTAAAGAAAGGGGTTAGTGGCATTAACTGGATTGAATTTGAAAAGAGCAAAGTATTACATGAACGTGGAAAGAATACAAAAGTTTATGCATCATTTTTAGAGTTAATTTTTGAAAATAACAAAAAACCAATTGAAAATACTAATTTAACAATAAATACAAAAGAGGTTACAGTAAATAAAGAAGAGCCAGTTAAGAAAAAAAAGATATTTGATGATAAATATACACTTAAAATAATAAAAAATTATGGTGATGAATCCAAACTAAGAGAAGTAAAAGATTTTGTTTATCATTACAAGGCAAGATATAATTTTTTAAGAAATATTATAACTAAAAGGCAGGAGATGAATAATGTTATTTCTATTGAAAGAGTAAAAAATAAAGAAAAAGGAGAATCTGTTACATTAATCGGCTTAGTTTATGATAAAAGAATAACTAAAAAGGGAAATATAATGGTAAAATTAGAAGATGCCACCGGAACAACCAATATTATTTTTGATTCAAAAATTGAAAACGTTGATTTTTTATGTTTTGATGAGGTGATAGGTGTTACAGGTATAGTTAATGAAGGTTTTGTTTATGCAAATAGTTTGATATTTCCTGATATTCCAGAAAGAATAGATGTTAAAACATATCCTGGAGAGGTTTGTGCTGCGTTTATATCTGATGTTCATATAGGCAATAAATTATTTATTGAAGACAAATTCATGAAATTTATTGATTGGATTAATGGAAAGCACAGTGATCCAAAAATGATTGAATTAAGCAAAAAAATAAAATATTTATTTATTGTTGGTGATGTTGTTGATGGTGTTGGTATTTATCCTAATCAAGACAAAGAACTAAATATAAAATCTATAAAAGCACAGTATGATAGATGTGCAGAATTATTAAGTATGATTAGAAAAGATATAAAAATTATTCTTTGTCCGGGAAATCATGATGCGAGAAGAATTGCAGAGCCACAACCAGCCTTAGATAGTTATGCTGAATCTTTAAAAGACATAGATAACTTATTTTTAGTTTCAAACCCCTCAATGATTAATGTTTTATCTAGTGAAAAATTTGAAGGATTTAATATATTAATGTATCACGGCTATAGTTATGATTATTATGCAGCCAACATAGATCCAATTATGCAGGGGGGTGGTTATGATAGGGGTGATTTAATCATGAAATTTTTACTTCAAAAAAGACACTTATCTCCGGCACATACTTCAACATTATTTGTCCCAAATGGAAAAGAAGATTATTTAGTTATAGACCAAATACCAGATATATTTGCTTCTGGACACATACACAAAGTTTCTGTTTCAAAATATAAGGGTGTTACAAATATTGTTGGAAGCTGTTGGCAATACAAGAATGATTTTCAGGAAAGGGTTGGGCACCACCCAGAGTATTGTAAGGTTCCAGTATTTAATTTTGGAACCGGTAAAGCGGTTGTTTTGGATTTTTCGGACGGGTTGGAGGATAAAAGTTGATAAAATCTCCAGAAATAAAAAAATATTTTGATGACATAAATGCCGAGGTGAACATTGCTTTTGAACTGGCAAATCGATGCAGGGGGAAGGGATTTGATCCTGATGAAGGTGTTGAAGTAGTTTTGGCAAAGAATATGGCAGAGAGAGTAGTTGGACTTATCAGTGTTGTAGCACCAAATCTGAAGAATACAAATCTTGTTGGAAGAATTAAAGAGCTTGAGGAGGAATATTCTGCACAAGATTGGAGGGTTGCATTAGTAATTGCTTTGGAAGTTGCAAAAGAAAAATTCTGTAAATTTCAAGATAAAAAAGAGGCGATGGAGATTGGATTGAGGGTTGGTATATCCTATATCACAAATGGTGTTGTTTCTTCTCCATTAGAGGGGTTTACAAGAATAGAGATAAAAAAAAGAGGTGATGGTGGCGAATATCTTTCTTTTTATTTTTCAGGACCGATGAGGAGTGCAGGTGGCACTGCAGAAAGCGTTTCTTTGATTATTGCTGATTACTTAAGAAAAAATATGGGTTATTTAAAATATGATCCAACAGAGAATGAAATTAAGAGAACTTGTATTGAGCTTTTAGATTACCATGAAAGGGTCACTAATTTGCAATATATGCCATCTGATGAGGAGATTACATTTTTAGTAAAAAATATTCCAATACAGGTTAATGGCGACCCCAGTGAGAAATATGAGGTTAGCAATTATAAAAATCTTGAAAGAGTTGAGACAAATAGAATTAGAAATGGAGTATGCCTTGTTATTGGGGAGGGTATTGCACAGAAGGCTCCAAAAGTATGGAAGCAGCTAAATGTATGGGGCAGGGATTTTGGTCTCGATGACTGGATGTTTATTGAAGAGTTTGTTAAACTTCAAAAACAAATTAAGGCTAAAAAAGAAGTTAAAGTTGATACCGATTCCATTGAAAAATTAAAACCAGATTATACATTTATTAAAGATTTAGTTGCCGGAAGACCAATCTTCACACATCCCCTCGCAAGTGGTGGATTTAGGCTAAGATATGGCAGGGCAAGGGCATCTGGATTTTCTGCTCAAGCGATGCACCCTGCAACGATGGCAGTGCTAAATAATTTTATTGCAATTGGCACACAGCTGAAAGTTGAGAGACCTGGAAAAAGCACAATAATTACTCCGTGTGACTCAATTGAAGGACCGCTTGTTAAATTAAATAATGGAGATGTTTTGAAGTTAAATACTATTGAAGAGGCAAATGCAGTTAAAAATGATATTTTTGAAATAATCTATCTTGGCGACATTTTAGTTTGTTATGGGGATTTTTTTAATAGGGGGCACATGTTGGTTCCCGTTGGATATTGTGAAGAATGGTGGGCACAAGAAGTGTTAGAAGCCTTTAATTTAAAAAACCAGGAGACCGAGCTCGTCGAAAAAATCAGACAAAATAGTTTTTGTGATATTTCTTTTGAAGAGTCATTGAGATTATGCAGGACTATGAATGTTCCACTGCATCCAAAATATACTTATAATTGGAATGCAATAAATATTGATCAACTTAAATTACTTAGTCAATGGATAAGTAGTGGTAATTTTTTAGAGAATAAAATTGTAATACCATATAATGATGGAGATGTTAAGAGGTCTTTAGAATTGATTGGTGTTCCACATAAAGTTGTTACAAATGAATATATTGTTATTACAAAAACAGATGCAAATGTTGTTAAGTTTTTTTTCCAAGATTTGGATTTTAAAGGAGATAGTGTATTAGAAATATTAAACAAAAAAATTTTGATTAGGGATAAAATAGGCACACCACTTGGTGCAAGGATGGGTCGGCCCGAAAAGGCAAAGATGAGAAAATTGACAGGCAGCCCCCATGTTCTTTTTCCGGTTGGTGAAGAAGGAGGTCGTTTAAGGGCCTTTCAAGCCGCAGTAGATAAGGGGACCGTCAGGAACCAATTTCCCATTTATATTTGTAAGTGTGGCAATGAAACTATTTATCCAAGGTGTGAAGTTTGTGGTGATAAATCTATAAAAAAATATATTTGTTCAAGATGTGGCATGAAAGATGAAAAATGTCATCCTGATTTGATTCAAGAGTTTAGGATGTGTGACTTAGATATCAGGAAATATTATGATGATGCTGTGAAAATTTCCAACATAAGCAGGAGCATGCTGCCAGAACTTGTTAAGGGAGTAAGAGGCACGAGCAATAAAAATCATGTTCCTGAACATTTAGTTAAAGGATTGTTAAGGGCAAAACATAGAATATATGTTAACAAGGATGGCACAACAAGATATGACATGACAGAAATTCCAATCACACACTTTAAACCAAAAGAGATTGGAACAAGCATTGAAATGCTGAAAAAACTAGGGTATAATAAAGACATTAAAGGTGATGAACTTGTTAATACTGAACAGGTTTTGGAATTAAAAATACAAGATGTAATTTTGCCTTCTTCTGCAGAGGCATTGGATGAAACATCAGATGCTGTTTTTCTAAGGGTTGCACATTTTATTGATGATTTGTTGGTTAATTTGTATGGTGAGAAAAAGTTTTACAATGTGCAAAATACAGGAGACTTGGTTGGTCAACTGATAGTTGGCCTTGCACCACATATTAGTGCAGGCGCTGTTGGAAGAATAATTGGGTTTAGCAAAACACAGGGAATATTAGCTCACCCATATTTCCATAGCATGGTGAGAAGGGACTGTGATGGGGATGAGTTATGCTGTATTTTGTTACTAGATGCTTTAATTAATTTTTCAAGACAATACCTACCTGCACATAGGGGGAGCACTCAGGATGCTCCATTAGTGCTTACGAGCGTGTTAACTCCGAGGGAAGTTGATGATATGGTTTTTGATATGGATGTTGCATGGAGCTATCCTTTGGAATTGTATAGGGCTGCAGAGGAATTTAAAATGCCATGGGATATTAAAGTTGAACAGCTTGCCGGGAGGCTTGGCAGGGATGCACAATTTTCTGGATTGGGATATACACACAGTACATCTGATCTGAATGCCGCTGTTAGGTGCAGTGCGTATAAAATATTACCTACGATGGATGAAAAGGTAGAGGGTCAGATGGATGTTGCACAAAAAGTAAGAGCAGTAAAAACTGATGATGTTGCAAGGCTTATTATTGAAAGGCACTTTATAAGAGATTTGAAAGGTAATTTAAGAAAGTTTAGCATGCAGGAATTTAGGTGTGTTAAGTGCAATGCTAAATATAGAAGACCCCCCATTGCAGGGCACTGTATTAGTGGGAAGTGCTTTGGCAAAATTTTATTCACAATTTCACAGGGGAGCATTGTGAAATATTTAGAGCCTAGCATGAGACTTGCTGAGAAATTTGAAATTCCATCTTATCTGAGAGAAACATTGGAGCTAACCAAACTGAGAATTGAAAGCATATTTGGAAAATCTGAAGAGAAACAAGAAGGACTGGGCAAATTTTTTTAAAACATTAGGGTAAAATAAAAAATTAATGTGGGTATCATTAAAGAACCCATTAAAGTTGTTTTTGTAGTATTTAATTTGTATGGGAGATAACCTATCACTGTTGCAATAACCAAAATTAATATTCCTGAAAATTTAGTCATTATAAAAGTAATTAGTATTAAGAAGACAATTGTTCCCTGGCTTAATATCTTTGTACTTATTTTGTTTCTAATTCTGATAAATGCTCTGGATATTGCAATACAAAGAATGACTCCAGGGAGTGTGATCATCAATGAGATGTAAAACAAACTTTTTAATTCAGCCAGATTAACACTCCCTAAATCTTTTATTACAGCTACAGCACCATTTCTTGCTTTGTTTAGTTCTGATAACATGATAACACTAAAAAGAATATTTACTGTGTTTAAGCAGCCAGTTAAAATTAAAAAATCTCCTTTTGATTTATTTTTTGAAACCGTTGACTGGACTGCAGCTGCCTGTGCTGCACCCACAGAAGGAAGGAAAGAAAAAAAAGACCCAAAAAATAAAGAAGATAATACAGTCTTTAGGCTTTTTTTATTTATTTTTGGTTCTGTTATCTTTTGTTTGGCTGTATTTTTGTCTGAGTTTATTAGCAACGATGGAATTCCAAACAAACCAGTAAACAATGGTAATAGAGAATTATCTAATTCAGAATTTAATGAGAAATAACCAAGTATCCCTGATGCTACAAATATCACTAAAGCTATCTTTTTATTTTTTTGGTGCAAAATTAGAAATATTGCAGTTAACAATAACAGAAATGGAATCGATTTGTTTATTGAAGTATAAACTGGTTTTATTATATCATACAACAAGGGAACAAATGTCATAAAAAGTGCCAAAGATGCAACTGAACCTAATAAAGTCAATAGGACAGCTTCATGTGCCCTCCCCTGTTGTGAATATTCTTGTGAAGGGTGCAAGGCCAATGCTGATTCTGGATCAGGTGAGGAAAGATGTATTGAAGGGATGGTGTTTAGGAAGGTGTGGGTGATTGCTGTTGAAAATATGATTATCGTGGGATTCATGAAATTTGCTGTTGATAATAGGGTTGCTACCAGATTGGGGTGTATCCCTGGAATTATGCCAGTTATTGTTCCAAAAATGATACCCAATACTATCTGAAATTCCATTCGTTGATTACTAAAATATGCTTTAAGTGTTGTCCTTGGTATTTTTCGGCATATTTTTGGTAGTGGAACATAGAAATGTTTATATATTAACAATAGTTAATCATGGGTACTATGGTTGAGAATATGAAGATTATACACCCTCAGGAAATTGAGGCATGGTATGTTATCCCTATGATTAGAAAGGAGTTAGCTTTTGCTATGAAGAAAGAAGGGTTGGATCAAAAGGGTATTGCCAAACTGCTGGGAATAACCCCTGCCGCTGTTTCTCAGTACATTAGTAAAAAGCGCGCAAGTAATTATGAAATAGAGGATGGAATAAAATTTGAATTTATTGATTCTGCCAGAAGAATTGCACAGGACAAGTCGTTGATTTTGTCCGAATTTCAAAGGCTGATGAAGATATGCTGGGACGAAGGTGTTGTTTGTGAGATTCATAAGTCTAAAAGCTGGTGCCCCGAACAATGTGAGGTTTGTTATGACTGAAAGAAAAGTGTATATGGATAATTCTGCAACAACAAGGATGGATAGTATGGTAAAAGAAGAAATGGATAAATATTTTACAGAAATATATGGTAATCCTGGAAGCTTTCATTCTATTGGTCTTGATGCAAAGCAAGCAATGGACAATGCAAGGGAAAGAGCTGCTAAAGTCCTGAATGCTAAAACATCTGAAATAATTTTTACCGGGAGTGGAACTGAAAGTATTAATATGGCAATAAAAGGTCTTGCTTATGCAGTGCAGGGAAAGAAAAAACATATTATTACTTCTACCGCTGAACACCATGCAGTTTTGGAAACTTGTGAATATCTTGAGAAGAAAGGTTTTGATGTTACTTATCTAAAAGTGGATAGGGACGGATTAATCGATCTGGATGAGCTCAAGAACGCAATAAGGGATGATACTTTTTTGGTTAGCATAATGTATGCAAATAATGAAGTTGGAACTGTCCAAGACATAAAAGAAATTGGAAAAATATGTAGTGAGAAAAATGTTAAATTTCATACCGATGCCTGCCAAGCTTCAGGATATCTCGATTTAGATGTCAAAGAACTCAATGTGGATATGTTGACATTGAATGGAAGCAAGGTGTATGGTCCGAAGGGTGTTGGTCTGCTTTATTTGAAGATGGGCACCGTTATTGAGCCATTGATACATGGTGGTGGTCAAGAAAATAATAAACGTTCTGGTACAGAGAATGTTCCAGGAATAATGGCTTTTGTAAAGGCTCTTGAGATTGCTCAGGAAAACAGGGTTGCTGAAAGCGAGAGGCTGGTTGCTCTGAGAAATAAGATGATTAGAGAAGTAATGGAAAAAATTCCAAAAGTAGTCTTGAATGGACACCCCACTAAAAGACTGCCTAACAATGTAAATTTAAGCTTCTTGGATGTTGAAGGAGAGGCAATATTATTGTATTTGGATTCAAAAGGCATTTATGCTTCGAGCGGAAGTGCATGCACTTCTAAAACACTGGATCCATCACACGTTATATTGGCAATGGGCGTTCCTTATGAGTTTGCTCATGGAAGCATAAGATTCTCTCTTGGAAAGGAAACAACTGCTGAAGATGTAGATTATGTTATTAAAGTTTTGCCCGAGATAATCCAAAATTTAAGAAATATTTCTCCATTTAATCTTGATTTGGAAAATGTTGAGTCAGAACAAAAAAAGATTAGAGAAAAAATAAGAATCCATGAGGCAAAAAAATGAATGAGCTAAAAGTTATACAATCTGAAAAAGATAAGTTTGCATTAGCCGGCGATGGAGTTTCTCATGACGGGAAATCATGGTTTTATACAGATGTTGTTAAAGACCATTTTTTCAATCCGAGAAATATTTTTAAGACAACGCAGGAAGCTGATGAATATGCAAAAGAAGCTGATGGTATTGGGCTTGTTGGCAGTCCTGCATGCGGTGATGGCATGAAGATGTTTATTAAAATTGATAAGGACACTGAAAAATTAGAAGAAGTTAAATGGCAGACTTTTGGCTGTGGTACGGCTATTGCAAGTACTTCTGCTTATAGTGTTATGCTGGCTGAAGGAAATGGCATGACTGTTGATGAGGCACTAAAGGTTAAACCAAAAGACATTGCCGACTATTTAGGAGGTATACCTGCAAGGAAATTTCACTGTAGCGTTTTAGCTGACAAGGCATTCAGGGAGGCTGTCAATGATTATTACAAGAAAACCGGACAGAATGAAAAAGTCAAAACAGACGGCAAAAAAATAATTGATAATGTTCTTAAGATTACAGACCATGACATTGAACATGCTGTTTTGGAGGGTGCTATGGATTTTGAAGCCGTCCAGAAAAAAACAAAAGTTGGAGTCCATGATAAAGAGTGTATTCCAATGGTCAAAAATTTAATAAAGGAATATAAGGAAAAATATTTTGGAGAAGATTAAAATGAAACAAGAGTTATCTGGGAAAATAACAAGAGACATGACAATAGGGGATGTGCTTAAAAATTATCCAGAAAAGGCTATGAAATTGTCTGAGATTATGACAGCTGCAGGACTGCATTGTGTAGGTTGTGGTGCGTCTACTTTTGAGACAATTGAGCAAGGTGTTATGGTACATGGATTTACAGATGAACAACTAATAAAACTAGTTGACGATTTGAATGCTGTTCTTGACGAGAAGGAAACTGAAATGGAAACAAAAAATGGAGTTCTATTAAAGCTTACTAACTCTGCTGTTGTGAAAGTAAAAAATATAATGAACAATGAAAGTAAAAATGAGTCTGGGCTGAGGGTTGCAGTACTTTCAGGGGGCTGTGCAGGTCATTCTTATGATTTAAGTATCCAAGACGAGCCCAAAGAAGGTGATTATATTTTTGAACAAGATGGTGTAAAAATATTTGTAGATAAGGCAAGCCTGCCAATGCTGGAAAATGTTGAAATAAATTATATTGATACACTTCAGGAAAGTGGATTTAAATTTGAAAATCCAAATACTACTGGAGGGTGTGGTTGTGGGAAATCATTCAACTGATTTTTAACAAGGTGTAGCCTATCAATGATAAAATAATTGACAGGGCTATGAGCCTTTTTTCGATGAAGAGTAGTTGCATAATTTAGCCATGTTTTTCTGTTAAATAAACTGTGCTAAAAATAAGCCGGATAGTTTTTACTCTTTGTATTCATGATTTATTATGTCTATTATTTTTTCTGCTTTTTTTTCACCCATTTTGTCTATTTTTCTAATCTCTTCTTCTCTTGCAGTAAATAGCTCTCTTATTGTTTTGAAGTGCCTTAATAATGATTTTGCAAGCGAAGGGCCTACTCCCGGGAGTGTTTCTACAAGATACTCCTGTTGCTCTTTTAATGTTGGCGCTTTTCTTTTTTGTATCAGAGAATAATGCTTTGATGGTTTTTCCATTCTTTTTGCAATGACTGCTAATAAGGAAGCAGTGTCTTTTGATGTTTTTGTATGTATTGTAGGGATTTGAAAGTCAATTGCAATTGATGCCAGCATACCTCTTATAGCATTTGGGTGGAAGTTTCTCAAGGTGTATATATTTCTGTCTCCCTCTATTATGAGAAGTTGTCTTGAAAAGTTTTTTTTCAAATCCAGCAATTGCCTCAAAATTCTTTTATCAACTATTGAGCTAAGGAAATCGCTTTGTGTTTTTTTCTCAACTCCAAGACTATGCACATTCCCATCTCTGTCTTTTGTTTCTATTATGTAATCTGCAAATGGCAGTTGCTTCAAATCTACATCAAAACCCTTTTTAGCTAAATCAACAATTATTCCAGATTTTTTTTCCCTAACGTCAACAATTATCTTCATCTTCAAGATTTTTCTTCATATAGCCAAGCAGATTGTGCATTTTTGTTTCTTTCCTTTTTGCTGTCCATAGCATCGCTTCGTCAAGCGTTTTTTCTGCAATAAGGTTTATTATTTTTCCTGGCTTTATTCTCGCAACTCTTCCGGATCTCTGAATTTTTCTTATTTCCGAGGCAGTATGGTCATAGAAAACAGCTAAATCCAATGATCCGATTGATATTCCTTCTTCTCCTATCGACGTGCATACTATGATGTTAAAGGCATTTCTGTTGAATTTGTCTATTGCCACCAATTGATTTTTTTGTGACAAACCTCCCGATTGTCCTATCAGTTTTACTGGTATTGCTCCTTGTATTTTTGATAATTCTTTTTTTATTTCTTCTACTGTTGAACGGTAATTTGCAAATATTATTGTTTTTGTATTTGGATTATCTTTTAATTCCTTTGATATTATCTTCTTTAGTTCTTCCAATTTTGGATGTAATTGATTTTTGTCTATTATTCCTTTTGTCAGTGATATTGCGTTTTCTATGCTTTTGTTTTTTAGTATATTTTTTGCAGCTTTGCTTTTTTCAGATTTTAACTTTTGAAAGTAGTCCATAAGTGACTTAGGGGTTTGTGTTTCAATAAGACCTTGCGCATGGCTTATTTTTATCATCTCAGCTATTTCTGATATTGCACGGTATGCTGAAAAATCCCCTTTTCTAATTCTTGTCTGGAAATTTTTTTGATATAATAATAAGTCTGTCTTGTTTATCAGAGATTTTGGTTTTGTTATTCCATATCTCTTTAGCCCAGATGCCTTTGTAATATAATAACTTTTTAATATATTCTGGATTAACTGAAAATCTTTTGGAAGGGGCAATCTTATGTCTATGCTTTCTTTTTTTTGGATATGCTCAGCAATGTCTACATCTTCCTCAGTTCTTAGCTCTATGTTTTCTATGAACAAATTTGAGCATACTTCTGATATCTTTTCTTTTGTTGCACCTGGTGATGCTGTTAAGGCAAGAATAAGTTTGTCTTTTGCATTTTTCATGTAATTTTCCGCAACTATGGTGTTTGCAAATTTTTCCTTTGAGCGATGGCATTCATCCACGACTAATAGAGATGTATTTTCAAATGATATTCTGTCATTTTGCAAGTCAAATTGTATTGTTTGTGGTGTTGCTACAATTACCTTTGATGTTTTGAAAACTACTGACCTTTCTTCCGAGTTTATCGCACCAGTTAATAACGATATTTTTTCTGTTGGGATATCTGTAGAGTGCCGTATCTCATTTGCTATTTGTGATGAAAGGGGCTTTGTCGGCGAGATGATGACAATATTGCTTTCAGGGTTCTTATTTAGTCTGTAGACAGTCATCATTATGGCAAGCTTTGTCTTTCCTGTTCCTGTTGGAAGACAGATTAGGCTATTTTTTTCTTTTGCAGAAATAAATATGTTTTCCTGATATCTTCTCGGCAAAAAATTTGTTATTTTGTACATTTTATTGATAACTCTTAAAAACAGACTGGATTATTAGGCTTTATGCTTGTTCAGTTACTGGGGGTTATGGACTTATTGGCAGGTGTTTTGCTAATTTTATCAAGGTTTGGGTTTGAAGGGCAAGTTATGTTTTATGTTGGGATAATTGTGCTTATTAAATCATTGGTTTTTTTTGGTGATATAGTCGGTTTGTTGGATATTGCAGGAGCCATTTTTTTAATAGCAATAGCAGTGTATTCAATCGAGCCTTATGGATTTATTGTTGGGATTTTCTCTTTATGGTTTTTGCAGAAGGGTTTTTTTAGCTTTGTTACTTAGTTATTATGAAACTTTTTATGTAAAATGCTGAAGCAACTAAAATTGAAAATAAAAGTGCAAAAACAATCGACCCTATTGGTGAGGTGAATTTTGTAAGGTAATATGCCAGGACTATCATAGTAATTGAAAATATATAAATGGTTGGAGAATAAAAAAATGCAGTTGTCCCATTCAGCCTTGATATTGGTAGCATGCTACTGAAAGCTATTGAGAAGGGAATCAATGAGAGGTTGCTTATTCTTGCTATGTCTGATGCCGTAAGAAGTATCCCTATGAGCGCCAATGTTAAAGGGCCTATTACAGATATCAATCCGAGCTCCCCTTCTGTTGGCATCTCAAACTTTTTACCAAATCTGGAATGTTTGGTTGATTCATATTCAGGCATCAAGACTGCCGAGAAGAAAATTTTTCCATAACTCATAAATGCTATCAGCAGTGGAAGTATTATCCCAACAGGTATCCCTTTTTTTCTACTTGACTTTTCAAATCCCATTCTATCTATCTTCCAAATATTAAACTTGACTGTTACCCCATTTTTTTCAGAATACCATTTTGTTATTCTAATAAAAATTATGATGAAGATTAATGAAATTAATATGTACTGCACCAAGTTTTGTAGCCAATAGGATGTATTGAATACTTCTTTTTTATCATTAAAACCAAAAACAAAACCAAGAACTACTGCAGATATTATGGCAGGTGTTAATTCCTGCCAACTGTTTTTTTTGACCATTTTTTTAATGTTCTTGTTATGCCTTCGATATGACCTGCGCCAACGACTGCAACTATCTTCCCATCTTTGTTTTCTTGTGATAGTTTATTTAAAGCTTTTGACATATGCTGGTCTCTATCGCTGATTAGTGCCTGATATATTGTTGGGTAATCTTTCTTTAACTTTTTTGAAAGAAGGGATATTTTTTCTTTTGAAGGCACCTTATTGAGGTCTATCTTCAATTGCTTTTTTGATGTGAAAACTGTTGCCAGAACATCTCTTATAAACATGAATCTTTCTTTCCATGTGATTCTTTTGGATATGTTCCTTAAAGTAATTGATATGTCCTGGTCTATTAATGCTATTGAAATATTTAGTTCTTTTGCAAGTTTTATTGCTGTTTTCATTTCTGAACCAGGAACGATGCCTGTTTCTTTTCCTAATTTTTGAGATATCCATGCTCCAATAACCCTAAATAGAAATCCCTTCATGCCAATCTTTCTTACTTCTACGAGGGATATTTTTTGCCTTTTTTTTGAGATAATTGACTGGAATCTTGACCTATCCAGTTCTATTGCTATGATATTTGGTTTTTCTGTTTGGATTGTGGTTTCAACTAAACTTATACTTTCTTTTGAAATGTGAGAGGTTCCAACCAAAACAATGTTTTTAAATTTCTTTAGCATAGATAGAATAGCACGGAAACTTTTATAAAGATTAACTAACTTTCAGGCATCATTGGGAGGCTTAAAACATGCTTAAACTAAAAAAGATGACTTCTGTATATGACATGAAGGTTTTTACTGATTCCGGTGAGTATTTCGGTGATGTTGAAGAATCAATCGTAACAATGAATAAGGTATTTGGGTGGAGAATTAGGGCTACTAGGAATTCGTCTCTTTCCAGAGTCTTGGGTGGTGCCAAGGGCGTAATTGTGCCACATAGACTGGTTAAGGCCGTTGGTGATATTATGGTTATAAGCAAGACAGCCATTCCGGAATATGACGAGATTGGAGAAGATTCTGTTGCAGGCATGTCCGAACGGGATAATTGATTATTATGTGCAATCAAAAGGGGTGCAAATGATTGGTTTCACCATTATATGATGGAATAAATTTCATGAAGTCTTTTGGCATATTTGATGTAGTTCTTCCATTTCTTCTTGTTTTTACTGTTGTTTTTGGAGTTCTTGAAAAAACAAAGATATTTGGCACTGAGGGTGATAAAAAAACCACTAGAAAAAATCTGAATGCAATGGTGGCATTTGTTGTTGGTTTCTTTGTTGTTGTTGCAACACAGATAGTATATTTAATTCAGACAGCTTTGCCAATTATAATGCTGATTTTGGTTTTGGTAATTGCATTCATGATCGTATATGGTTCTACATTGTCTGAGGGAGAAATAGATATATGGAGCCACTTTGGAAAGGGAAGGGGCTATTTTGCATTTGGCATTATAATCGCAATAATCGCAATTGTTCTTGGTGCCATGGGCATGCTGGGGAGTTTTATAGAATGGTTGTATGCTAATATTAGTGGAACAATTTTGTCTTCTGCAATACTCTTAGTAATTATAGGTATATTTATGGCAATAGTGCTCAAAGGCAAGAACACAGAGGATAGCAGTTGAGAATGAGAACTAATAAAAAGGAGTTTGAACTGTAATATATAGAGGTGTATGCATGGATTTTTATCAATTGATGGCAAACTTTGATCAAATAGGTGGTTTTGATTTATTGCTACCATTTATGTTAGTCTTTACCATAGTTTTTGCTGTTCTTGAAAAAATAAAATTATTTGGCAGTAAAAGCAAAAACATCAATGCAATAGTGTCATTAGTTGTTTCAATATTCTTTTTGAATAACACCTACTTAATTTTTGTTTTGCAGGGATTTCTACCAAGCGTCGCAATTATACTTATTGTGTTTTTGATGTTCCTATTAGTGTTTGGTGTATTTTCCGGAGAGGGTGATTTTCAAGGAAAGGCATTGGGGTGGGCTTTTGTTGCATCTTTAATTGCAATTGGCTTTGCATTGTTTAGTGATATATTTACACCAGGACTGCCAGGAGGAAGCGCTATTTCTCAGTTCTATCGTGCCAATACTTTTCTAATTTGGCTACTAGTGCTTGCAGCAGTGTTTATTATGTCCGTGATGAAAAGTGACAAGACAAATAGAGGGTCATTCTTTCAGGACATAGCAGATAGCTTTGAAAGAAAAAATAAGTGATAAAAAATGGCAACCATATTAGATGCATCAGGATTTGGGAGCTTATTGGGTGTTGTGTTTACATTTATACTTGTATTTGCTGCAACGTTTGCAGTTATGAAGAAAGTTAAGTTTTTCGGGAAAGATAACTCAGGTTTGGATGCTATCATGGCATTCGTTGTTGCTTTTTTCACTATCATGATTCCTGAGGCTCAGGTAGTCATATCTTCATTTTTGCCATGGATTGCAGTATTTTTTATGGTTATGATTGCTGTTATTATGTTTTTTATGTTTGTTGGTGTCAAAGACGAAACTATAACTGAGAATGTATTACATCAGCCATTTTTTATTACCATTGTGGTGGCAGCTATTGTTATAATATTCCTTGTTTCCATGACCAAGGCGTTTGGATCATTCCTGACAATTGGAGCTGGCTTTGGATTTTGGGAGACTACAAAGAGATTTTTGTTTAGCAGAAGATTTCTGGGACTAATTTTCATGCTATTCGTTGCTGCGTACACTATCTTGTTTTTGACACAGAAGAAAAGTTAGTTATTTTTTTACTGTTTTCATGATACGTTCTAGTTCTTTTACATTGTTTGCCAGTGGATTGATTATGTTTGATAACAGCTTACCCATAGCTTTTATCTCAATTCCCAAATCAGATGTACTTTCACCATATTCTCTTACCTTTCCAACTACTGAATTTGAAAGATTTTCAAAGCGATTTTCCAGCCTCATTAACTCTTGTTTTATTGAATCTAAATCATTGCTCACTCTTTCTTTCCATGCAAGCATATCGCCAAACTCCTCACCCATCTTTTGCCACTTCTCTTCTATTATGGATTCTGCAATCTCTTCAATGTCTTCTGTTGTTGAACCCATTGTCTGGGCAGGATAACTAAAACTCATTTGTTCAGGCATTGTTTGTGGTTGATACATTCCTTGTGGTCCTGAATTTGGTGATGGTGGCGATACAACCTCTGCTTCTTCCACTGGCTGTTTTTCTTCTGAGTATATTACAGATGGCTGCAAAATTGGTTCTTCCTTTATTCTTGGTCCTTCTATAGCAATCTTTGCCTGCGATTGATTAAGTGCCTCAGAAATTTGTTGAAAAGAATATCCATCTGTCTGCAGGCTTTGAATTATCTCGGTATTTGTCTTACCACTCTTCTGCATTTCCATTACTTTTTCTATAGGGGTATCTTCAGGCAGTTTAATCACCTCTTTCTGTTTTTATAGGATAATCTTTTAATTTAAACTTTTCTAATCTTATTTCTAATTGCTCATCTGTTACTAATTTAAGTATATTTAGCATATCTATATATTTTTCCAGTATTTTTACTTCGTCCTTCTTTGCAAATATCCTCATTTCCTTTACAACGTCTTTTATTACATCCTGGGTGTTGCTCATTCCAAGACTTGTCTTTTTTGTTTCTGATGAAATTGTTCTAATTTCCTTCATTAATTTTTTATACTCTTCAATCATATTTTGGTTTATTACTAGGAGTCTTTCTGTGAGTATATTATATTTGCTTTCTAAGGCACGTATTCTTGCGTTTAAATCTGCAATTATGTATGCAGGATCTGTTTCGGTGAATTGTGGCTCTGACATTTTACCTCTTTCTAATATGACTAGTATTACGGCTTATTTAAATACTTTGTTTGAAGGGATAAATTATATAAATTTGGCAGGCAGATATAGATTATGACTACAAAAGAAGAGGGGATGTATCAGATTGTTCGTGATGGGGATGAAGAGGTCTTGAAAGTTAACGCAGACTCATGGCCATATACTCCCAGCCTTGAGGATAAGTTTTCTGTGATGGCAGATGTTGTTGATAAACTAGTAGCATCCCCTTCTGTAAAAAGAGTAATTTTTCATCAGAGAAAAAAATTTGTTTATTCTTATGACCAAGTGCAGATGCTTATTGAAATTGCAAATATATATACTCATCTGATAAAGGGCAAAAAAGTTTTAAGCATTTCTGGGTGGGGCTTTGATGAGGTTAGTGCAAGATTTTATGGCGACAAGATGGGAGAAATACAGTATCTTGTTTTGAACCTTCTTAGGGGCGATCCTCTCGGAGCATTTGTTGAATCAAAAAGAATATTGAGAGAAGAAAGGATATTAATCAAGAGGGATGTTGATGAGAGAGTTGCACAGGCCAGAAGCAATTATATTTTGTTATTATCTGAAATTGTTGATTTGCTTGAGAAGACTAAAATTGTACAGATACTAAAAAATAGCATTGATGGATTTCATATAGGCGACCGCAAGCCATACAGGGAAGTTTTTAGAGCAGCAGTAACTCCAGATTTCATATATACACGGCTAAGATCTAATCCTCCATTAGATGGCGAAGAGCTTGACTTCTATAAAGTGGGTGATAGTGAAGTGAGCATATTCAGAATGCCGGGAGATATTAAAACATACTACCATTCAGTTCCGATTGAGTTTAAGCTTAATGAAGATGAATATGAATTACTGGACATAGCAAAAAATGTTCTTGCAGGGCACAAACCACGGAATGAAGAATTTATGAATCCAGATAAGATGCGTGCTACATTTTATAACATTGGGAAGGATTTGCTTGGAGAACTTGCAAAAAATAAAGGATATGATATTTCTTATGAACGTATTGGAGAACTTGCAAAAATATTAGTGAGGTACACTGTTGGTTTTGGACTAATTGAAATATTGCTTGCTGACCAAAATGTTCAGGATGTAACAATTAACAGCCCCGTTGGTGAAAGTCCGATGTACCTGGTTCATCAGGAATATGGTGAGTGTTATACTAATATTGTTCCAAGTTACGATGATGCTGAAAGCTGGGCAACAAAATTCAGATTGATAAGTGGAAGACCCTTAGACGAGGCTAATCCAGTTTTGGATACTGAGTTAAATGTTCCTGGCGGAAGAAGCAGGGTGGCTGTCATGACAAGACCACTTAGTCCCAAAGGCCTTGCCTTTGCCATGAGAAGACATAGGGATAGACCATGGACCCTGCCATTATTCATAAATAATAGGATGATTAGTCCTCTTGGTGCAGGTTTAGTTAGTTTTTTGATTGATGGTGCAAGAACGATGCTGGTTGCAGGTACAAGGAGTAGTGGTAAGACGAGCCTTCTTGGAAGTTTTATGGTAGATATTATGAGGAAGTACAGGATAATTACAATAGAGGATACTTTAGAACTTCCAGTTAAATACTTGCGACAATTAGGATATAACATACAGAACATGAAAGTTAGATCTGCCCTAACAACTGGTGGTTCTGAAATGTCTGCAGATGATGGGATAAGGACAAGCTTAAGACTTGGAGACAGTAGTCTGATTATTGGAGAAGTAAGGAGTGTTGAAGCAAAAGCATTGTATGAAGCAATGAGGACTGGTGCACTTGCAAATGTCGTTGCAGGCACAATACATGGTGCTGATCCTTATGGCGTTTATGATAGGGTTGTGAATGACCTTAATGTTCCAAAGACAAGTTTTAAGGCTACAGATATAATCACAGTTGCAAATCCTGTTAAAAGTGCCGATGGCATTAATTCATGGAAAAGAGTTTTACAAATAACAGAAGTTAGGAAACATTGGAGCGATGATCCACTAAGAGAAAGGGGTTTTGTAGATTTATTAAAGTATGATGCAAAAAGGGATGAACTGTTGCCTACTGCTGATTTATTAAATGGAGAAAGTGAAGTTGTCAAAGCTGTTGCTGGCAATGTAAGAGAATGGGCAGGCAATTGGGATGCTGTTTGGGAAAATATATTACTAAGGTCTAGAATGAAACAAGTATTAGTGGAATATTCAAATAAGACGGGGAACATGGAATTATTAGAATCTAATTTTGTTGTGGCGTCCAATGATGTTTTTCACAGACTGATTGAACAGATTAAGGGGGAAGTTGGTTCTATTGATAACAAAAGGATATTTTTTGAATGGAATGAATGGGTTAAGAAAAATATTAAGTTTGCTAAAAATAAGACTTGATTGAGGTAAATATTTATGGCTAGGAAAGATGTTGATGATATAATTGATAAGTATGAACATAAACTTGAAGATGAGTATGGGGATGGATATGTTGAAAATTTTGAACCTGTATTAATGAATAAGGATTATGAAGTTTTTCGTTCTGAGGTTTTGGAGAGCAAGGTAACTAACTATGAAAGGTGGTGTAATGTTGCTGAGAATATAATAAAAGTTAATCCCTCTGAAAAAGACCTGCCTAAGTTGGAGGAGAGTATTAGGGTTGCACACTTAAATGTTACCCCTCAATCTGCAGCCAGCCTCGGCGCTTTATGTGGCATTTTATTGATTTTTTTTGGACTGCTCCTTTTTGGTCTTGGCTATGCCCTTGGAATGGTATTTTATTTTTTTCCAATATTTTTATTAATTGCTGGGGCGATTGTGATAAAGCCAATAGGAAACATTCCAATATACCTTGCAAATAAATGGAGGCTTGAAGCCAGTAACCAGATGGTTTTATGTATTTTGTATATTGTTATGTACATGAGGCATACCAGTAATTTAGAACATGCTGTAAGATTTGCAGCTGAACATGTTGGCCCTCCGCTGGGACTTGACTTAAAAAAAGTTTTTTGGGATATTGAAACTCAGAGGTTTTTTAGCATCAAAGAAAGCTTGGATTATTATCTTGAAAGCTGGAGAGAATATAATCTGGAATTTGTTGAGGCATTTCATCTCATTGAAGGCAGTTTGTATGAACCTAATAATGAGAGAAGAATTGGGTTACTCGAGAAATCTCTTGAGGTAATGCTTGATGGAACATATAACAAAATGCTTCATTATGCACATAATCTGAAAGGGCCGGTTACATTGTTGTATATGCTTGGCGTTATTCTGCCAATACTCGGACTTGTTATTTTTCCTTTAGTTGGTAGCTTTTTGGGTGGTGCAATAAGGTGGTATCATCTTGCATTGCTTTACAATATTGTTTTGCCAATTATCTTAATTTCTATGGGCAATAATATGCTTGCGAAGAGGCCAACAGGATATGGCGAAAGTGAAGTTCTAAAAACTAATCCAGAGTTCAAAATTTACGAACAGTGGGTCGTTAATGACAGACTTATCCCAATAAGTCCAAAAGCTTTTGGAATTTTCCTTGCATTGGTTATTGGCTTTTTTGGATTTTTGCCATTGCTGATGCCGCTTATTAGCCCAGGATATGATTTTGAAATACCTGGTCTTGGTCTTTTTTTAGATTTTAAGGATGGAAACGGCCCTTATGGTGTTGGATCATTGATTGCAGGGATGCTGATTCCATTAGGAATGACTGTGGGAATATCCACTTATTATGGAATAAAAACTAAAAGATTAATCAAAATAAAAAAACAAGTCGATGACCTCGAGGAAGAATTTAGCGGTGCAATATTTCAGCTTGGAAACAGGATTGGAGATGGCATCCCCTCTGAAATGGCATTTGGTGAAGTTGCCGAAACTATGAGTGGCACACCGACTGGAAAATTTTTTACTGCTGTAAATAGAAACATCAGAAAATTAGGTTATGGAATGAAAAAAGCAATTTTTGATCCTCGTGTTGGCGCAATATTGTTATTTCCCAGCAACCTGATACAGAGCACTATGAAAGTTCTTGTCCAAAGCTCCAATAAGAGTCCGCAGGTGGTTAGCACAAGCTTGATAACAATCAGCAAGTACATTGACAGAATAAAGCAAGTGAATGAAAGGCTGAAGGATTTGCTTGCTGACATTCTAAGTAGCATGATAAGCCAGATTAATTTTTTGACACCATTGATTGCAGGTATTGTTGTTGGTGTTGGAAGTATGGTTACAACAATAATTAACAAGCTAGGCACTGCTTTTGAAACTTTAGGTTCTGGTGCAGGTGATTCGCCCACAAATATAGCTACTCTTGCAAACATATTAAATGTAAAGGATGCTATTCCAGGATATTTTTTTCAGCTCGTTGTTGGAATTTATGTTCTGGAGATAACAATAATATTAACAATTCTTAGTACCAGTATTGAAAGGGGGGCCGATGTGACAACTACAAGAAACAGAATAGGCAAGAATGTTAAGAGAAGCATGACATTCTATTTTATTGTATCTTTAATTGGTGTTATCTTGTTTAACTTATTGGCAAATGCTGTAAGCTTTGTCCCTTCCCCATAAGAAAGGATATTTAAATAGTGGGAAATGTTATAAATTCATAAATTAGGTGTATTTTCATGATAAAAGGGGCTGGCAAGTACTTTTCAAAAAATATTTTGTTTTACTTATTTGCTACATTTTTTTTAGCCAGCACTTTTTTTGCAAAGAGCGTTAATGCAGTAGTATATCTTGGTCAGACATATACTGGCATGGGTATTGGTGGATATTATTATGGCGATATTCAAAATCTTTATTATTCTTATCCTGGGTGGATTGATTTTATATTATTTTTGATGATATTTACATCGCTTGGAAAATTTGTTTTTGGAAAGAAGTTTAAAGATAACAGCTCTGCAGCAAATGGACTTTCTCTTTCACTTGGGGTTGCACTCTCTCTTGGGATGGTATTATGGGAAAGTAGCACTGGTGTTTTTCTGTTAAAAAATATGGCTGTGCTCGCTCTAGGACTTGGCATTGTTGCAATATTTGTTTTATTATACCTTGTTTTTAGAAAATGGATGAGAATAGGCCAATTGCTTTCCCTTATTCTCGCATTGGTTGCTTCTTACTTCTTATGGCATTTTGTTGCAAGATATGTTGTTGGCATGGGTCCAGTTGATTTTGTTAGGTATGTTATGGGCGGATTTAATTTTGATGCCAATGAAATCATAAACTGGGCAGTTATGATTATATTTTTTGGTGGATTACTTGCTTTAATGGGGATGGGTATTAAAAATGCAGGTAAGGCAATACCTGCCAAGAATAATAAAAATTCGAGTTTATTTGGAGAAGGGCAGAAAAATTCAGTTGTTGATAATACAGGCACTGCAACGCCAGTAAAAGGTAGCAGTAAGTGGCGATGGCCTTTTAGAAAAAAGCAAAAACCAGCCGTTGATAAGAAAAGTACTACGCCACCAGTAAAAGACAATGATGATACGGACGTTGCACCGTTGCCTGAACCGTTGCCAATAGCTGATTCTGAAGTAATTTTAGATCCAAAACAAAAAAAGATAACTTGTGACAGGATTAAACATCTTGTAAGGGTTGCTGATTATGCCAAAGAAGCAGTCAATGAGTCTGTTGTTATTGTTGATAAGCTGAGGGGAGAGATAAATATGTTGAATCATGCAATTAGCGTAGATCCTTCTCTTACAGACAAGGCGAGAATTTTACAAGATAAGTTTATGGAAATTAACAATACTCTCAACTCATTAAGAGTTGGACTAATCAATCAGGCAACACCAATAAAGGTATTTTCTGGAATGGAACTATGGATAAATCATATCAAAACTTATTTTGATAAAAACATCTATTCAGTTATATCAAATGTTCAATCTCTTAATGCTTACGTTGGTGAAATTGAAAATACATTAAAACTGCTCGATATTGCTTTTGGCAAAACTTCTGAAAAATCTGGCAAGATGAAACGGCTTGGGCAATCAATCAGAATCATTATTTCCGCCAGTGAGCCATATAAAAAAATGTTTAGACCATCGGTTGTTGATATGAATCTTAACCAATACAAAAACTTTCTTGTAGGGCTTTGGAATACATATGGGTGTGGAGATACTCCGAAACCACCACAACTAGCATTAGCACCACCAAGAGATACTCCGAAACCACCACAACTAGCATTAGCAGCACCACCAGCACAACTAGCATTAGCAGCACCACCAGCTACCCCCTTACTTGAGAATAAAGCAGAAGATGGTGCTGGCATGAATCAACCTCCAAAAAATGAATTGCCTGAGATGGGAGACAGGGAAGAGATAAACAAAGATATTGACAGAATAGAAGAAATAATCGGCAAAGGCATTCGTTCTTTGCCACGCGAAAAAGGTAGCCTTTTTGGAAGGGGAAGTAACAGAGATACAACAATTGCAAACTTTGCATATAAACTTGTTTTTTCCAGAGAAACTAATCTGTCAAGAGAAATTGGAGAATTCCTATTGATAGAAATCAATAAAATTAAAGGTATTATCGGCGTTTTTATGAACTCTGAAAGTGTTGACAAAAATTCCAAGGAATTTAATAAAATGATGCAAGTTTATGAGGATATTATTCGTGCTGAGCCACTGCTTAAAAAACTTAGCAAGGGCATTAGGTCAAGAGAAATACTAAATTCTATGAGGGTTGCATATCAACAAGATTTTGCATATGATAATAAGGTTGCACAGGTATATAAAACAAGATTTAACGAACCACTCGCACGTGCTAGCTGGGATGAAGCATTATCAAAAATATTTTCTGATCCAGTTAAGCTCGAATTTTTATTAATCAATAACCAAGGGAACAAGGGGCTAACAATACTTTACACTTATTTTAGTAGGGCCTATGGATCTTTAAGAATATTAGACAGAAACTTTAGAAGGATGGCAAAAGCAATAACTGCCTTGAAGAGGCAGATAAGATGAGAATATTTAAATACTTTAATGGATGTGAAACCATATGGAACTGGTGATATTACCTGCAGTTTATCTTGGTTTAGTTATCGGACTGTATGAGGCTATTTTACTTCACAGGGATGTTTCTATTCCTGCCCATAGGTTTGGGCACATGATTCATGCGCTTATCTTTTCAGTGGTCGCAGTTTTTGCTACAATGAATGTTGATTTTGTGTTTGGAAGTATACCTTCACTGAGCAATATAATGTACATTGGAAATCCATTGGTATTCCGAATTCTGATTGGGATTATTGTAATGATTAAGATACACACTATTAGTGCTGTTGCTCCAGGGATGGCTGGTGCAAGTATTGGGCTTAAAGAAAAATGGAGCCATAGCTTTATTATTGCTGGATTGATTATTGCAACGTATTACATATGGCCATATATAGAACCTGTTGTCGGGTTTTTGCCAGGGATTTAAAATGCTAAGCGGATTTATGATGAGGGGAATTGATCTTATAAATGGCAGTCCGTTGTTTGCTCTCTCCCCATTTTTATTATATGTTTTTATTTTCTGGGAGCTTTTTTGGAAAGGCATAGCTTTGTGGAAGACAGGAAGGCACAATCAGATGGGCTGGTTCATTGCCATTTTACTGGTTAACTCTTTAGGCATATTACCAATAATCTATCTTTTGTTTTTTCAAAAAAGTGGAAGAATAATATCCAGCAAGAAACACAAAAAAAGAAAATGAATTATTTTTTATCATGTATATGGTGTTTTCCAGTTGCTTTTTCATAATATGGGAGTATTTTTAGGAGTCTAGGTACTCTTGTTATAGGTCTTAGAAAACGTAGTGCAAATCTTGAACGTGAAAACTTTGCTACACTTTCTGATTCTTTTATGATTTTATTTGCCTCTGCATCAATTGCACCAAGCTCACTGAGTCCTATACCTGCATGCAGTATCGACTGTCCTTCTTTCAGTGTATCTGAAACTCTAAAAATTAGATATACCTCTTCTACTGCCCTTAAGAATAGGTAGAAGGGGAATACTGCAAGTATGTCTAACCAATATAATTTTATGAATTTCTTTATTTTTCTTATTCTGATGTATTTGAAAACCAAATCAACAGCGAATGTTGTGACTATTATATAATCTAAGATAGTGATTTCTAAATGGTAATCTAATGCTAGCTCATGAAAGAATAATGAAATGATTATTATAATCATCAGGAGAACAACCATGTATGGCACAATGGTGTCTACAAAGCGTTCTACCTTGTGAAACCCCTTTTTCATATTTTGAGCCTTGTCTCTTCTTTATTTAAAACTACTGGAAAGGCTTAAATAATTTTGAGATTGATTTCTATGCATGCAGAGAGGTTTTATTGAATCAAGGGCACTGATAATCCTTATTTTGGTTATTATATTTGCAATAGTTACGTATTCAATTGTTACAGGAGTGTTAAATGAAATTCTCGGGTAAAAATGGGACGCTGATACAAACAACAATCATAGTCTTAATACTCGCTATAATAACTTTGGTTTTTGCAGGGATGCTGATTGCAAAAGTCAGGGGTGTTGCAGAGCTTACTGCTGAGGACAAAATTTGTCTTGCCAGTGTTACAATTGCCGCTAAAACAAAATTAGCCGGAACAGGTTTTTTTTCTACGGATTTGAAATGCCCAACCAGAGAATTTAATTCTGAGGCACAAAGCAAGGAGCAAGTTAAACTGGAATTGGCAACTGAAATGTATAGATGCTGGGCAAAGTATGGAAGCGGTAAAATTGATTTTATCAGCAATTTAGATGCTGGACCAAGCGATACACATTGTTTTATATGCTCAAATATTTATTTTGATAATGATGACAATCTGCCAAGCTATGTGGAATTTGTAAGCTACCTCGACAATACTAAACTGCCCGGACAGGATATTACTTTTGTTGAGTCTTTTACTGGAACCAAGGGATCTAGTTTGAAGTTTGGCGGTGATTCTGGGATTTCCACTGAGAAGATAGTTGGCAATGTTGAAAATCCTCTTTATGTTGTTTTTAGGGTGAATAAATATAATAGTGATAATGAAATGATAGCCAACTTTTTTACAGGAGACTTTGATTCAGCAGGGGTTCCAACTGATGCAGCTGTTTATGGTGTAGCTTCCAGTAAAATTGGGAAAAAAGCTGCAACTATGATAGGTGGCAAGCTTGGAACTAAATTCATTCCAGGTGCTGGGCAGGTAATGCTGTTTGTGGATATGGCAACTTCTTTTTTCTGGGCTGATGAAATGAGACCTTCATTGGCAGTTTATAATGTTGGCGATATGGTAGAGGTATGTGATACACTTGGCAAATAAAAAAGGCACCGAGCTTATTGGAAATGAAATAGCCTTATGGCTGATTGCAATACTTATGTTATTCATTTTGATTTACCTGATTAGTGGAGGATGGGAGAAGATGCTCGATTTGGTCGATAAATTTGAAAGTGGGGTGTTGTTTGGATGATATTTAAAAAGAAAGGTGAACAATTGACTTTGCAAACCATAGTAATCTTTATTTTTATAATTGTTGCAATACTCATGGCATTTATTTTTGCAGGGGATGTTATTCAGGCCGGACAGTTATTTTTAAGTATGTTTAATTAGCATAATGTTTATAAGTGCCTTAGGGCTGTTATGAACATGAGTAATATGAATAAGGTGGGGGCGCAATTGACACTTCAGACCGTTATTGTTTTTTTATTATTGGTGATTTTGACTGTCTCGGTTTTGCTTTTTGGCGGTGAAGCTTTTGGGAAAGAAAGAAGTATTGTTATGGATGATTTGAAAGAGCTGGAGGCTAATAAAAAGTTTCTAAAACCATGGGGCGATCTTACTGATGATACTAAGAAAGAGTTAACTAAAAATAATTTTACTTTAGCATTGAAAAAAATGCTTGATGAAATTGATAAAAAGATATCAGATGCTCGTTCTCTTGCACAAAAGGATGATTTATCAAGTGCTAATAATCTTTTGAATTCTGCGGAGGCAAGGGTTAAAGAAGTAATTGGTGCAATAGACAAAAAAAGAGAGGAAGAAAAAGATGAGTTCAACTTGAAATATGTTTCTGAAAAAGAGAAAGCCAAACAATACCAAATACAAATTGGAAGCTTGAAAAAAGAATATGCTTCAAAAACGTCCTTAAAAAAAGTTTTAGATGATATCGAGTCAGGAAAACTTACTGGTGAAGATGCTATTTCTGAACTTGAAAAAAATTTGGCTGGTAACACTGGTACAATTGATAGTGCAAAAATAAGAGTTGAAATATTCTTTAATAAATACACCGATTCTAATGCTGGAAACGTTAAAAATTTTAGAGATGAACAAATGGATGGAATTACTTCTTCGCTAACTAAAGCAGAAATAGAATATGCTATTGGATTAATTTATGAAGATGAACGGTCAGGATTAGATAGGAGTGTTATTAGTTTATATGCAGAACCACAGTTTAGAGATGTTTTTAGAACGTATCTTGACGAAATACCATTTGCTCCAGAAGCAGCCTATAAGGTTGCTAAGTATGAGACAGATAAAAAGAAACAGTTTAGTTTATTGAAAGTGTGGTGGGAAAAATATCATGAAAAAAAATATATTGGAGGAAATTATGAATTGATTGAAGAGGATATCTTAAGTTTTGTTAAGAAAGGCTATTCTGAGTATGATATTTATATGGAGCTACATGGATTTGTTTGGGAATTTGATCTATTTAATAATAATGATTGTGCTGAGTTTTGCTCTTATTTTGGAGAACCTTTTACAGATCCAAAAAAACGCAATGTTGATTGTCTAGATAGTATCAGTGCAACCCCATTAACTATGACCTGTGAGCAGTATCCTGAAAAGAATGAGCAAAGGGGGTATAAAGAAGTTACTTTTGATATATCTACTGGGAGGTATAAACATTCTGACCCTCCTTCTTTCTCTGTTACAAATTGTGAATATGGACCTAAAGTTGATGGAATAAATGGCGGTTATGTTGCCGGTGTTTATGATAAGGCTCCTGTTTGGATGGAATTTAAAGTTGTTGATAAATTAACTAATGAGGAGGTTTGCAATACTTATAGTGGGAAAAATTCATTAAGTTATAAGACTGTAGATAGTTTTAAAAATGTGGCTAATGAGTATGGAATATTTCCTACAAGTGGTAATTGTGAGGCTATAATATTTGCTATGTATGCAGGTAAGGCTGGAAGTAGACTATTTGAGGGGACTGGTGTGTTTGAGAATAATGATAAAAATAACGTTGAGAAAGCAAGTGCAAAAGTTTATTTCCCGATTTGTGATGCATATCATAGTGGATCTTAAAATAAAAATGCTTATATATTCAAAACAAGGCGTAAATGATGATGGAAAGAAGTGAAAGTTTCAGAAAATTTTTATCTGATAAAAGAGGGGTGGAATTAACGCTTAATACGGTCATTATTGCAATTTTAATCGTTCTTGTCTTAATTGTTATCATTGGGTTTTTTTTGGGTGGAACAAACAAGATGAAGGATACTATTTTCAGAATTTTTGCTGGTGGAACTGCTGGAACTGACATAGCTATTGCAGTGGAACAGTGTATTAGCTATTGTAACCAAGCGGAAGATTGGAGTCCTACATTGCAACAGACTTCTCCATATTGCAAGTTTAGGTTTAGACTGGATATGAATAATGATGGTGAGGCTGATAAATCGGGAGATACAGGTGTAGGTGATGGTTATGGTGATAATACAGCCAAAGATAAAGAATATATTAAGTATGGGTGTGATGATGAACCTTTGAATGTGCAGTGCGAATTTAAGTGTGCATAATAATTTTATATTAACTAATTTGGTTTTGTTGAGAGTTTCAAGTTTAGCATAAAAAACCATATTTTTTTGATATTATAAATTTTCAGGAATAATAAAAACTAGATTTTCAACAGCAGCTAATTCCATAAGTTTTTATATTTGTGCTTGTTTTTTCTGATATGGCTGTTTATAGGAAGGGGAGTGTTTCTGAAATGTCTGGCTGGACCATAGCGATAGTATATGGCATTGCAGTTTCTATTATTCTTTTTGGGATTGTAAATGGTCTTTGGGGGCTATTGGGAAAATCACAGATTGACAATACTTCATATAACTCTTTTGTGGATGTATATAACTCTATATCTAGATTAAGTGAAGGTGGTGGCGAGAATTCCAATATCCCAATTGAGTTGAAAGATGATTTTGCTGTTGTCGGATTTAGCAAAGATTCTAGCAGGGTTACATGTTCCAGTACACCTATAATAAAACCCGACAATTGTGATGGTGCCTGCTTATGTATCTGTGAGGTGATTGCTGAAGAAAGCATGTGCCTGACCGAGAGGGCTAAATGTCTGAACTATGGTTCTAGCGATATAGATTTTGAAGGGGGATGTAATATTGTTCTTGGCACAGGAAATTTTAATTATGTTCGGGTGGCAAACCATGATGGAAAAATCAGCATCAACGATCCAATTGCATGAGAGCAACCAATATAAACTTCTAACTTATAAGTTGTTATATGAATAAAAGAGGGACTATTCAATGGATTTTTATGATTAATCTTTTTTTAGTGTTGATCATAATGTTTGCATTACTAAGCAGGATTAATGCCGCAAAGGATGATACAGGATATAACTTAGAGTATTACACGAGGGATATAGCATACGGCACCGAAGTTATGCTTTGGTCTGATGCCAACGAAATTAGCTATATTTACCCTATGAAGAAAGGTTATGGGCTTGTAATAGATTCTGATGCGGGGAAGGTTTTTGCAAGAAAAGGATCATCATACGATGACTTTGATTTTAGAGTAAGGGATGGTTTTACTATTGAAGCCGAACCAATAAAAAAAGAAGGATATGAAAACCCTTACATAATTGTCAAAAAACCAAAGGGGGGTGATTCTTCTGATCTTCTTGGATAAGAAAGGACAAACAAGCTCAGGGCAACTTGCAAATCAGCTTGTTCTTTGGCCTTTTTATACAGTGGTGATAGCTGTTGCCGCATTGATTATTGTTATATCATTAAGTTATTATTTGAACAGAGATGTTCAGGATCATGATTTGCAGTTTTTGGTTGCCAGAAACTATATTGAAAAGAATTTTGTTTTTGGAGGAGAAACCAGCAAGAAAGATTTAACTAATTTTGAAGGTGTTAACGATTTGAAATTTGGAGTAAAAATACAAGCTGGCAATGAAAATTATTTTGCCAACAGAAAATTGTATGATGATTATGACTTATGTGGAATAAGCAATAGTCCATTTTATTGCAGTGATGAGATGAAGGACTTTTATCTTGTTGATGGAGAACTTAAAATAATTAAAATAAATATGGTGGCTAAGTATGAATAAAAAAGGCATTATTGGATTTGAGGAAGTTGCTTCCCTTATACTTATCATGGTTGCTGTTTTAGTCTTTGTGCTTATTTTTGGGTTTAATCTTTTACTGGAAAGCGCAAAAAATAGTGTCTTTGGAAGTGGTTCTTCCGTAGATGAAACAATAACTGCTTTAAGTGTGGATGGTAGCAGACAGCAGGCATTTGCCCTTTCCAAAACACCGATCAACGGAATGCTCATGGGCGATTTGATTGTTAAATCTGTGGAAAGTGGAGATTATACACTGCTGACTAAAAAAATGAATGAGATGCTTGGAGATGGAATGTACTGGGAGTTGGAAGTTTATGATAACCTTAAGGGAGGAAATGCTTTAATTGATTTAGGAAAAGAAGGATGGATTGCCAAAGACTGGAAAACAGACTTTAAGGAAATGACCATTCCAGGGTATGGCAAATATACCAGCCTGAAGCTGAACATCAAAATAGCAGAAGGTGTTGCTTTGTGATGAGATTATGATTAAAGTGTATCAATTGGAAGAATAATGAAATCCAGGAAAGGTCTGCTGATGACAGGGGTAAGTATTGTTTTTGTAGTATTACTTATTTATACTGCTGTATTGTTTTTTATTGAGCGGGAAGACATTAATGAAAGGCTTGTATTAGGTGGGATGGTTATAGATGTTTTAGCTGCCGAGGAAAGTTCTGGCATTGCAGAGTATTATCTTGAAAAATCAGGACAGTATGCCCTGTTGAAATCTGTTAAAAAGACAACTGAAGAAGGTTTTTTGGATGAAAATTGTGAAGCATATTATTCTGGTGAAGGATGTAAAATCAATGTTTATGATTTTGCAGATAGTGTAAAGAAAAATTTGCCAGGATATTTTGAAGAGTACATTATTGCAAACAAGTTAGATATGGATGTTAAAAAATATAAATTTGATGTTATTGTTGCTGGCGGAAAGGTGATGTTATATGCTGAAACTTCTGAAAAAATTGATTTTGGCGATGCTTCTGTGAGGGAAATGGAATATAAAAAATCTGGAAATTTCAACACTGAATTGAATTTTGCATTTTCTCAATATCTTGAGGCTATTGAATCTATTGAAAGTAATATCCTTTGTTTATTGGAATCTGAAGATGAGCAGGTCAAGGAAGATTTAGGCAGTTCTTCAACTAAAAAAAATCCGAAAGAATGTCTAGATGATAAATTTTTTAATGTTAAAAAGAAAAATGGAATTCTAAGCTTTAAATATAAAATGAAAGGAGCTTTATTTGAGGAAAATCTTGATGTTAAGCTTGATGTTAACTTAAAAGGTCTTGGTGAAGAGGCAAATTTATAGTTTTATATGTTTGATATAATTAGATATGCTGAAAGAGTTGTGAAGATTAGAACTTATAAAATCGTAGATTCCAAAAATCCTATGTTTAAATTATATACAAACAGAACATGTGTTTCTCTGCCAGGCACCGGTCCAACATTATGCAGCCCCCTTGGATCCGCATGTGATAATTCTGCGGAGAGACATAGCGTATGCATGAATAACCAGTGTTTGGCTATGCCAGGACCAGGACCAAATCAATGCAATCCAGTCGGCTCTAACTGTTAGTAGAAGACAATAATCTATAAAAATCAAATTCTCCTATGTTCTGAAATGATTGGATTAAACTTAGCAGATATTATTTCTCAGATAAAGGACAAGGCTGGACTGTCTGATGAGGAAATTAAAATAAAGATTTCCCAAAAAAAAGACAGGTTGAGCGGACTTATCAGCGACGAGGGTGCAGCACATATACTTGCAAATGAGCTTGGAATTGATTTGATGGAATCAATCAGGAAACATGGTCTCAAGATTGAAAAATTACAATCAGGGATGAGGGTTGGTGTTACCGGCAAGGTTGTGAAGATGTATGAGGTGAGAAGTTTTAATAAAAATGGAAGGGAAGGAAGGGTTGGAAGTTTTCTTGTCGGTGATGATACAGGATTGATAAGAATTGTCTTGTGGGATGAAAACCATATTCTAAAGATGGAAAATGGTGACATCAAAGAAGGTGTTGTCATGAAGATTGAAAATGGCAATGTAAAAGAAAATAACGGCTATAAAGAAATGCATCTTGGCAATTACAGCACTATTGAACTAAATCCATCAGGTGTTGAAATTGTTATTATTCAGAGAACAGAACCACAAAACTTTTCTGGAAGTGTTAATGAAATAACTAAATTGAGTGATGCTAATGCTGGTGATAACATTTCTATCTATGGAACCATTGTCCAGCTTTTTGATCCAAGGGCCTATGATGGTTGCAGTGAATGCGGTAGAAAAGCAGTCGATGGAAAGTGCAATAATCATCCAGGAGCAGCAATTAATAAGATTCCAATATTAAATTTCTTTGTTGATGATGGATATGGCGGTATGAGGGGCGTTGCATTTAGGGATCAGGCAGCCAATATATTAGGATTGAGTGAGAAGGAAATACAAATGATACTGGACAATCCCGTGAAATTTCAAGAAGTGAAAACTAAGGCATTAGGAATGCAGAAGGTTCTGAGTGGCAGGGTCAATTCCAATGAGATGTACAATAGAAATGAGTTTATGGTTAGATCAGTGCATGAAATGGATGCAAAAGAAGTATTAGCTAAGTTTTTAAATTAGTTCGTACTGTTATTTTTATGGTAGTAAGAAAACCACATGGTGTGAATCATGGCATTGGTTCGGCTAAAAAAGGTGATATAATTCTATTATTGTCTTTGGTTGTTCTATTGCTGGCAATGGGTTATGCGAGAGATGGCAGACTGTTAAATCCAGTTACCGGCAACATTATTGAGGACTACAACGAAGTTTGGATGTCTGAGTGCAGTCCAGATGGAGCAAGCGATACAATTAATGAATTAGTTTATTTTTACGGATGTGGTGATGCTTCTGGAATGTGCTGGTTAGCTGCTAATGGTGTTGAATTAAAAAAGAATATAATAGTTAATCTTGATTGCAGTGATAGTAATTCCAGGCAGGAATGGATTAATAATTGTGATGAGTTTTATGGTCATATTTGCAGTTAATGGTTTTATTGGTTGCCTGGCATCGCTTTTTAAGTTATCTGCCGTATTTTGAAAATCCTGCTTGTATAATTTCAGATTTTGTAAACTTAACTAATGGCGGAAGCTCTGCTTTGAGATTGGAGATAAATACCAAAATCTGGTAAATTTATACCAAAAAATGGTAAACTATTTAAATGACAAGTCTTCAACAATATTAAAATGAAAGCAGAAGAAAAAGTGTATAAAGCATTCTTCGATTTAAAAGAGTCAAAACTCTACTATAATCAAATAAAAGAGCAAGCTAATCTATCCCATAGTTCGCTTCAAAATGCTCTGGAAAAACTAAAAAAAGCAAATATCTTAAGTGAAGAAAAGACAAAAGCAAACACTTTCTACAAAATAAAGGACAAAAAGCTCCTTGCCTTAAAATTCTCAGAGATAGCAACCCAAAAATTCAATAATCTAAATCCTAATATCAAAATACCATTAAAGAATTTTTTGAAAAAACTGCCAGAGGATATATCCACCATCATCTTATTTGGCTCTGCATCCAGAAAAGAGGAAACAAAAGATAGTGATATAGATCTCTTAATAGTCTCCAATAAGAAGATAGACCTATCAACAAACAAAAAAGAGGCAGAAATAACTTCAAATTATCCTATCTCACTATTTAATGCAACCATAACACAATTTAAGGAGAATAAAGACCATGTCATAATTCAGGCAAGAAAGACAGGTTTCCCAATATACAAAGAACAGAACTTTTATGAGGTGATTTTAGATGGATATTGACCGGCTTTTTGCGGATAAAGAATACCTCGAGAGCGAAATTGAGTTCTTCCTATCAAAAAAAACACATCAAGATAATAATAAAAAACCATGAACTCACAAGTTCGCATATGGAAAAGGCAAGGCATAATCTGGAATTCTATCAATTGAACAAAAAACACGATAAATTCAACGATTGGCTAGTTGTAATATTATACTACGCACTTTATCATTCCGCATTAGCATTAGTTACAAACAAAAATTATGCCTCAAAGAACCATTATGCAACTATACTCATTCTCATAAAAGAATACAACATAACAAAAGAAGAGGCTCAACTTTTAAACGAACTTTCCATCAATAAAGAAGACGCTGAGCTATACACTCAACTCAAAGATGATAGGCATGACGCAAGCTATGCGACAAATATTAAGTTTGACAACCAGACAATACAAGACTATGAAATCAAAGTAAACGAGTTCATTAACAAAGCTCAGGAAATGATACAATGAAAAAACTCATAATCGAAGAACACGTTGAAGAGAATGTTTTGGATATTCTCAAATCATTAGATTACACTATAACCAGGGGGAGCAATGAAGAATATTTGCATGGCGGAAGCTCTGCTTTAAGAGCAGACTATAATTTGTTTATAAAGGCACTTACCGTACTTACCATCTGGAACATAATTCTTTAAATAATATCCGAGTTTATTTACTTATAGCCTAAAAAGGGCAAAAAAATCAAAACCTAAAAGGGCCTTTGCTTTTGCAAGGGTAGGAGACAAAAATGAAAAAAGAAGATGTAAAAATAAGTTCTATGGATTCAGTTCCAAATAGGCCATATAAAGATTGGAAGGCCGGAAATATACAAGCCGCCATCTGGAAGAATAAGAAAAATATGGAAGATGGTTCTGAGATTGAGTTTAAGACAGTCAGTCTTACAAGAAGTTATAAGAAGCCAGGCGAAGATTTGTGGAGACACGATGTTCTAAATCTAAGAAGGAACGACATACAAAAAGTTATGGTCGTGTTACAAAAGGCACAAGAAGAAGTTTTACTTTCTGAGAAAAAAGATGAAGGGGATTGATTGGCTATGACAAAAACTAAAAAAGAAATTGGAATTACTGATTTGCCAGGTGTCGGTGCTGCTACTGCAGAAAAGCTTGCAGAAGCAGGTTTTAATACTTTAATGTCATTAGCTGTTGCAAGTCCTGGAACTATTGTTGAAATTGCTGGAGTTGGTGAAGCTCCGGCAAGAAAAATTATTAATTCTGCAAGAAATTCTTTGGAAATGGGTTTCGAAAATGGTGTAGAGTTGCTTGAAAAAAGAAAAGCTATTTCTAAGATTAGTACTGGGAGCAAGGCTTTTGATGCCTTGATGGGCGGTGGTATTGAAAGCGGTGCCATAACTGAGGCTTATGCTGCTTTTGGTAGCGGTAAAACAAGTCTTGCGCATCAACTAGCTGTAAATGTTCAATTGCCAAGAGAACAAGGTGGTGCTGAAGGCATAGCAGTCTGGATTGATACTGAGGGAACCATTAGACCAGAGTATTTGGAGAAAATTGCTATTGCAAAGGGCATGGATCCTGCCGAAGCACTAAAAAACTTTAGAGGGGTGAGGGCATTTAACAGTGATCATCAGATGCTCTTGGTTGAAAAGATAGGTGATTTAATAGAAAAAGAAAAATTACCTGTTAAACTTATTATTGTTGACAGCTTGATGGGACATTTTAGAAGTGAATTTGTTGGAAGAGGAACCCTTGCTGATAGACAGCAGAAGCTGAATAAACATATGCACGCTTTATTAAAGTTAGCTACCCAGCATAATATTGCAATATATGTTACTAATCAAGTAATGGCAAAGCCAGATACCTTTTTTGGAGATCCTACTACTGCTATTGGGGGGCACATAGTTGCACATACCTCTACATACAGGATTTATTTAAGAAGGGGTAAAAAAGGAGCAAGAGTTGCCAAGCTTGTAGACGCCCCTGCAATGGCTGATGGCGAGTGCGCTTTTATAGTGACTGATGAAGGAGTTAGAGACGTTCCGTAGACGTCTACTTCTTTTTATAAAGCATATAAGGCCTTTATTTTAGTAGGTAACTGATGAGAAGAATTCCAGAGAAAAGTATATTGGATAAATTTTGTATAGATCTTTGTAGAGTTATTGAGAAACATATTGAATACATTGTTGTTTCTGGTTTTGTGGTGATATCTTCTTGAAGGGCAAGAGCTATGGAAGATATAGATATGATTATCTCTAGATTAGATAAAGAGTCTTTCATTGAACTGTATAATAATTTAATTGAAAATGGATTTGTTTGTATGTAATCTAGTGATTCTTTAGAGATACGCTACGACTCAGTTTGAACTCTTTGATTAAGTAGGCGAGCGGGGGATTGAACCCCGGTCTTGGCCTCCGCAGGGCCACGTACTATCCACTATACTACTCGCCTTTTTTAATCGTTGAATGTGTTTTGGGTTATTTGAACCTATTTCATCCATCCATTTTTTAAACATTGTTGGTCCATTTAAATATACTGCATATTTGTATTTTACTGCAATATAACCAAGCTTTGTTAAAATATCAAATAATTGTTCTATAAATTCTGTAGATTTTATTGATATTGAAATTACTGGATAAGTTTTTCTACTTATGTAAACACATCCGTCTGTGTCAAATAACCCTCTTAAAAGTGCACGATATATTTTTTTATTTTTTGTTGCAAGAATTTGTTTTGGAATTTTTACTTTTTCAACTTTTTTCCCCCTTGGCAATCTCAAAACAATACTTTTGAAGTCAGCTAATGCCTTCGAACAAACTTCAAAACCTGAAAGATTTGGAAATTGTCTTAATTTTAGGTCTAAATTGTAGACATCTTTGTAGAGTTTGAACATATAATTTTCAAAATATCTTTCTTCTCTTTTGTGACACCTGACAGAAAAGCAATTTCTATTTTTGCTTAGGTATCCATCCCCTATATGTATCCCTACTTCTTCTGCTAATTTAGTAGTTATTTTATTAGGGAGTTTTATTTTTCTCTCATTATCTTTATGTGAATTTTTGATATTTTTTGTGTTTAGAAAGATTATTTCATTTGTGAAAAACTTTTGATATTTTTCTTCTAACTTTTTGCTTGCTAACTCTCTTTTTTTGATTTTTCCAATTAGTATCTTTTGTTTTAGATCTTTTCCATATTTTCCCCATAGATTACATCTAGTGGGTGATAGTTTTCCCATTGCCCTCATGATTTTTGAATATTCTTTTTCCCCTACTCTTTCCCGTAACAATTTTGGTGCAATTATCCCCCCTATTTTTCCACCTTTCACTGCACCCCAATTATCTTGTTGCTGATCTAAAATTTCTAGATTATTTAATTCTAAAGGGATTATCTTGGAAGGAAGATAATTTTCTCCATATCTCCATTGTTTAAGGCCCCCTAGTGAAACATTCATTTTTTTAGATAATTCTTTTAGAGATTTGGAGTTATGCTTTTCTTTCAAGTGATTGAATAATTTTTTTCTTGATTTTTCCGATAATTTTAATCTCATGAGGGTATAAAGTATTTCTCTTTTTTTAAACTTTCTATAGGGACTATACTGCCAGTATATTTTCGAAAAAATATTTAGTAAGATTTATAAGTCTTCTTTTTGGGTCTTTTATGAAATGGAAGAAAAAGCACAAAAATGCGTGAGTATGGGTAGAACTGTGATTAATGATAAAGGCAGTGTAACTTTTAATTGTCCGGGGTGTGGAAATCAAAAGATTACTAGGTCATTCAAAGCCAGACAAATTTCTGCAAGGTATAAATGCGAAGAGTGTTCTTTTGAGGGACCTAATTAAGATGGCCAGAGTTATAATAAAATTTAGAGTAATGCCTGCTGATGCTGAGGCCGATTTAGGATTAATTAAATCTAAATTAAAAGAGGAAATTGAAAATTTTGGTGGGTCTATTCATGGAGAGATGACTGAGGATCCTGTTGCTTTTGGTCTGAAATCCATTGGAGTCTCTTTTACTTATGATGAGGCGAAGGGGACAACAGATGATCTTGAAGATAGCTTATGTGAGGATGAAAATATACAAAGTGTTGAAGTTGTAAGTGTTGGAAGGACTATGGGATGACTGAAGGGGAAATTTCCGGGAATCAATGTGTTTTCTGCAGTATTATTGAAGGTAAGATTGGGAGTGCAAAAATATATGAAGATGATATTGTTGTGTGTGTTCTAGATATTTTTCCTGCTTCTAAGGGGCATATGCTTGTAATTCCAAAAAAACATT
>JAUYMN010000003.1 GCA_030699455.1 Nanobdellota archaeon
ACTGCATTCAAATCTTCCGGAATTTTTGCTTTAATAGTGATGGTTCCAGATTCCCCTGCATTTATTGGAGATTTCGCTGTTATTTCAAAATCATCCTTATCTAAGTTAAATCCATTTGCAGTAAATGAATCTATTGTGAATGTATTAACAGAAACACTATCAGAATTATTTAAAGTGATTGTGCCCTCGGCAAACTGTTCTTTTCTACTATCAGTATCATGCTCAGGATTTGAAGCTTCCTGATTGTCATCTCCGAATGTTGGATTATTCTCATCGAATGTGTCAATAACAGTCAAATCTGCATTTACTGCAATAGATGTCATAAATATTGCTATAAGTAGAAAAATACCAACAGCAATACCCTTATTTGTTTTCATTTTTTCGGAACCCCCATGGATTTTTTAATCCATATGTTGTAACATGATTTTTTTGTTGCCATTTTTGAGTTGTAACTATTTATAAATCTTATGGTAAACTATATGTTTTTTAAAAGCAATACAACGGCTGTTATGATGAAAATTAGGATTATGTTCAAAATAAGCAGTCCTGCTGATGAAAACCCTTCTGTAGAGGATTCAATTAAATTTTCCTGATTTTTTGAAGCAATATTGAGCGTTATTGTGTCTGATGATAGAGTTTCTGACCCGTTTGACAGTTCAACAACTGCTGTGTACATCCCATCCTCAGTGTCCTGATTAATATTTAGCGGGAGGAATATGTTTGAAGACTGAAAAGCAGGTATTGTTACTGTGCTTGTGCTTCCTTCTCCAACTTGTTCAATATTTTTTAATTTTATGAATAATATTTGTGTAGTTGGTGCATTGTTTTCTATAAATACATGAATTGCTGTTGAATCTTTTGGCTTTAAATCTACAATCTTATCACTTTTAATAAATAATGATGCAGAAGCAAAATCAAATTCCGATTCTTCAAATGATGGTTTGCAGTTTATTATTTCCAGTGGGAGCATTCTTGTTTCTGTTTTTCCTGCAAACAATACCTTTGCCAGAAAGTTATAAGTTCCCTCCATAATATTGTCAGGAATTTTTATTTTAAAAGACCTTGAAGCTTCATTGTCATCTTTTGAACCAAAACTTTCAATTTCAAAAGTATCTGAAACCATGTTGATGCTAAGCTTCTCATTTTCTATGCTTATTCTTACATCCTCGTCCTTTTCACCTATATTCACAATGTCTACAAAAGCTGTTACTTCTGTATTGCATGCAACTACGGGAGTTGAGAATCTTGAAGTGTCCTTAACCTTTACATCATGCTTCTCAAGGGTTATATCTATGCTTAAACTGTCTTGTATGCAGTTTTGATCTTCATTATTATCATCAAAGGCTTTTATGAATATCTTGTAATTTTCATCTTCGTTTACTTCATTGTTATCTTCCGGTATATTTATTGTGAATTCAAAGGTTTCTTCCTCATCAGTTTCTATGTTCCTCCTTTTTGATGCTGAACTTTCTAAAATTTCACCCTCGTTAAAAAGAAATGCCTCTAGTTGAACATCCATGTCACTGTTCCCTACATTCTTTACGTCTACGGTTATTATTACTGTGTCTCCTGGAGAATAATCATCCCCTGAATCGGGATCTTTTATCTCTATTTCCAAATCATTTCCTGCCTGTCCAAAATCACATATTCCTGGAGTTACTAAAACAGTTAATGGAAAGTTTATTGTTTCATTTGTCAATGAGTTTGTTATTGTAATTGTTGTTCGATATTCCTCAAGGTCTATATTATCTTCAGAATTAATGTTTACTACAAATGTGTTTGAACCTGAAGCAGGCACTGTAAATGTTGACGGCAATGCTAGGATTATTTCATCTCCATCGTTATCTTCTATTTGGTCGTATGAGAATTCCAGAGTTACATCATTTGTGTTAGTGTTTGTAAATGTTATATCAAATGAACTGTGATCATTCTGCATCATCTCAACAGATGCTGATGTTGGATCTATAGAAACGTTTGTTATTTGTGCCTGTATTAATGGCATTATGATAAATACCAGCAAGATGACTGAAAATATTTTTTTTAGCATTTTGGTTTATTTTTCCCATATAATCAGCCCCTTTTGTCATTACTCATCTTGGATGAAACATATATAAAGGTTTTGGTAAATTTTGTTAACTACTTCTTAGAGGTTACAAATAGAAAAGTTTATATAGGTAGATGTTATCTTTTTGCCATGTCAAGAATTATTGATGCTCTAAAAAAACACAAGAAAAAGTCTCTTACAGCTTTAGCCCTTCTTGGAGCCATGACTGTAACTTCTAAAGATAATGTTCATTTTGGTTCCGTTACACTAAACAATCCTCAGGAAAACCAATATGTTTGGGGGTTAATGCCAACTGTTACTGTTGAGGGAAATAGCACTGGAAATATTCATAGTTTTGGATTAATATCGTCTAGGAGTTTGTTAGGAGATAATTCCAGTATTACTGGTGATATGTCCAACTATGGTCTTTTATTTGGTTTTGGTGGAGTTGGTTCTGATTCCAGTATTACTGGTGATATGTCCAGCTATGGTCTTGTATTCGGTGATAATAATATAGGGGATAATTCCAGTATTACTGGTGATATGTCTGGTTATAGTCTTCTTGGAAGTGGTAATGGTATAGGGGATAATTCCAGTATTACTGGTGATATGTCCAGCTATGGTCTTGTATTCGGTGATAATAATATAGGGGAT
>JAUYMN010000005.1 GCA_030699455.1 Nanobdellota archaeon
ATAATATATAATAATTAATATATACATTAAACAATAAAACAATAAATATCAATAAAACTAAGTTTCTGAGCCATAAAATAAAGAATCACGATAATAACAATAACAATTTTTTATAAATTCTCTATAGGAAATCATGGTGTAGGGCTATAGCAAAATCAACAGATTTTTAATAGTATAATTTACTAAACATTCAATGGATATTATATTTTTTTTAATTATATTTTTAGTTTGTTCTTATATCATATTATATTTAATAACAAAAAAAATAAAAAAAACAATATTTTATACAATTATTATATTAGGAATATTGATGACATTAACATTATTAATTGTTATAACAGATTCTCAACAATTAAAAAAGATGGAAACATCAAAATCATTATTTTTATATGAAAAAGATAATAATTATATATTAGGGGTTATTGTAAACTTTTCAAACTCAGAATCAAAATCATTATCAACTAAAGAGATAAAAGAAATAAAAACTATACTAAACACAGACAAAACTAAATTAAAAGAAAAATATTTTAAAATATTTATTTTTAAAGAAGAACCAATGGAGAAATTATTACCTAAACAAACAAGAATATCATCTAATGTAAAGTTTCCGAAAAAAGTATTATTAGACGGTTTAAATAATGAAGATTTAAATTTGAGTAGTTCATATTTTATAACTATTGTATTAAGTATATTTCAAAACATACAAAATAAGGAGGTTCTTTTAGTATTTTTAAATGAATATAAAGCAGATAACATAAAAATTTACCCACCTATAAAAGCAATATCCTTATTGTCAAGTATGCCGGAATCAATATTAAATAAGGTGGTTTTAAATATGCCTGAAAAAAAGGAAGAATATCCTTAAAAACAAGAAAAGATTTATATATTACTGGAGATTAAATTAACTGAAAATGGCAGAAGAAGACAAGAACTATTCAAAATCGCTTTTAGGAAAGACAGTAGTCACCAAAACAGGAAAGAGATTTGGAGAAGTGGGTAATATCTCATTTGAAGTAAGAACTGGTGAATTAATGCAGATAATATTAAAAAACCCAACAGCATATACAGAAGGCATGGATTTGGAAAGAGACGATAACAACCAGCTTTTGATACCTTATTCATCTGTAATAGCAATTGGTGATTTTGTTGTTGTATCAGAAGAAGACATAGCTTAATTTTCTTTCAAACTCAAAAAAATGACTACAACAGACTATAAAAATTATAAAACAACTAAGGACATTTCTGTTAGTAAATCCACAGTGGATCAGATTATTGGACAGGACGAAGCAGTAAATATAATAAAAAAAGCAGCAAGACAAAGAAGAAATGTTTTATTAATTGGAGAACCAGGCACAGGAAAATCATTAGCAGGCCAGGGTCTCGCAGAACTAATACCTGATGAAAGTTTAGATGATATTATATCAATGGATAATCCAGAAGACAACCACAAACCCCTAATAAAAATATTTCCTAAAGGAGAAGGGATAAAAACAATAAACAAAATTAAGTTAGAATCATTAAAACAGTTCAAAGGTCAGACAATTTTCTTTTATATTTTAATAATCATCACAATAGTTTCGCCGTGGTGGATAAGAAAAGGATATGGGGATATTATGGCAGCAGCTTCATTAATTAGCTCAATGATGTTAGTTGCTTTATTTGTTTTGTTTATGAATTTGAATAAAAAAATGAATAAAAAAGCCATCAAAGTTCCAAAGATTTTAATTGATAACTCAAAAAAAGAAAAAGCACCATTTATAGATGCCACAGGATCACATACAGGAGCATTATTGGGTGATGTATTGCACGATCCTCTCCAAAGTGGGGGTCTCGGAACACCAGCATATGAAAGGTTGGTTCCAGGAATGATTCACAAGGCAAACAAAGGGGTTCTTTTTATAGATGAAGTAGGTAACATGTCTCCAGCAACACAACAAGAGATACTAACATGTATGCAGGAGAAGAAATACCCAATAACCGGACAGTCAGAAAGATCATCTGGTGCAATGGTAAGGTCAGAAGACGTTCCAACGGACTTTGTATTGGTTGCAGCCGGAACATTAGACTCAATTAAAAAAATGAATCCAGCATTAAGATCTAGGATACGCGGTTATGGTTATGAAATAAACATGAACAGCCAGATGGAAGATAATTTAGAAAATAGGCACAAATTAGCAGTTTTTGTTGCACAGGAAGTAAAAAAAGACGGAAAAATTCCACATTTTACAAAACAAGCAGTCGACGAAATAATTCAAGAAGCTAAAATACGTGCAGGAGCATCAAAGAAACTAACATTACGTTTGAGGGAATTAGGAGGATTAGTTAGGGCAGCAGGGGATCTGGCATTAGAGGAAAATTCAAAAATAGTCCAGTCAATACACGTAAAAAAAGCAAAGATACTAGCAAGAACATTAGAACAGCAAATTGTTGATAAATACATAAAAAACAAAAAAGACTACGAGGTTATTGTAACTACGGGGTCAAGGGTTGGACGGGTAAATGGGCTTGCAGTAATGGGTTCAGACTCATACTATTCAGGATTAGTATTGCCAATAGAATCAGCAGTAACACCTGGTGGAAAAAGGGCAGAATTTGTTGCAACAGGAAAACTAGGGGCAATTGCAAAAGAAGCGGTAAAAAATGTATCAGCAATAATTTTAAAATATTTTGGAGAAGATATCAAAGAAAAATATGATATTTTTATACAATTCCTACAAGTTGCCTCAGAAGGGGGAGGAGTGGAAGGCGATTCAGCATCAATAGCAGTGGCAACAGCAATAATATCAGCACTTAAAAAAATTCCAATAAGACAAGACACAGCAATGACAGGATCCTTATCTGTCAGGGGCGAAGTAATGGCAGTGGGGGGCATAACACAAAAGATAGAAGCAGCAATCCATGCAGGAATAAAAAGAGTCATAATACCAAGGACAAACGGCAAAGACATTTTACTAACAAGACAGCAACAATCAAAAATAAAAGTAATACTTGCAGATAACTTAACAGATGTTTTAAAAGAAGCACTTGTATGGAAAGGTCATGAAAAAATACTAAAAAAAATAACAGCCTCCAAATAAGATTCTACAAATTTAAATAATAGTTTATAAATATTTTTTGAGTTGTAAACCCATTTGAAACCCACATATTTTACATTTAAAATAAGTCAAATCCCCCGACCACATTTTAATAAAATCCAAAATAAAAACACTTATAATCTCATATTTCTGATAAAATTAACATGATAGTAAACTTTACATTGGATAAAATTTCAATAGAAAAAACAGGGATATCCAAAGGCACAATAGAGGCCAAAAATAGCATAAAATTCCTAGATGTGGCAGAGAGCACACTTCCAGAAACGATGAAAGACCAGCACCTCATCAAATTTAAATTTCAATATAAAATTTCATATCTCCCAAACATAGCCACAACGGAAATCATAGGCCACATTCATTTTATGTCTGATAAACAAACAAAAGACAAAATATTAAAAGCATGGGACAAAGAATCAAAAATAGACCAATCCTTATCAAGAGACCTGGTAAATTATTTATTTCAAAGATGTAGTGTGATGGCACTTTCACTTTCTCAACAGGTGGGACTTCCACCACACATAGCCCTTCCAAAAATAGCCATAAAATCTAGGGGCGAAGAACCAAAAAAAGAAAAGCCAAGGGCCTCATAATTAAACACCTAAACTAAACTCCTACATAAATTTATATATTTCTTTGTAGTGCCCACAGTTATGTACATCAGAACAAAATCTAGAAAAAATAAACAAGGAATCAAAAAAGAATATGCATATTTAGTAACATCTAAACGTCGCAAAAACAGCAAAAAGCCACCAAAACAAAAGATTATAGCATATTTAGGCCAGGTTATTCAGCTAAAAGATATACAACAAACAACAACAAACAACAAACCATTAAAATCAATATTTAGAGACATGTTAAAAGAATTATTGATATTTAACGGCTTTAAACAGAAAAACAAAAACATCCTAACAAAAGGGGACATTCTCATTGATATATCAAAAAACAGAGTAATAAACATCAAAACAGCCAGAAAGATATGTTTAAGGGTAAATGAAGGCCATATAACAGGTTATACCCTAAAGAAGCTTTTTAATTATAAGCCAATAGAAGCCACCAAAAAGGAGGTAGGCCTTGATTTTGCCAAAACATTGGTGTCTGCAGGTCTAAAACCTTCTAAGGAAGACTTTTTAACCTTATACTCAAAAATTTTAAGGTTTCCACAGGAAATGAAGGGGTTCACGCAACAACACGCAACAACACGCAACAACACACAACGATGACTAACAACAAGAAAGCTTAAATAATTCCATAACCACCCACTCTTGATAACAAATGGATGATAAAAACAGCTTATTTCAAGAAAATATACGCAATTCTTTCTCTAAAGTCAAATTAGACATAGATTTATTCTCAGAAAATCTAAATATCTTAAAAAAAGACATTGATAACTTAAAAAATGAAAATTCAGACTTAAAATTAAAAATAAATGAAATATTCGAGATTTTAAAGGAAATTAAGGCTAATATGGGTAATAACCACAATAGTGAAAATCCCATTTTTTTTGGTTCTACCGGAAATAATGGGGTCACGCAACAACACGCAACAACACGCAACAACACACAACAACACACAACAACAAACAACAACAAACAACAACACACAACAACACACAACAACACACAACAAGCAAATCCTCGAGAATTATACCTCGAAAACATCTTCAAAAGCCTCACAGATCGCGAATTTTCTACATTTTTGGCAGCATACGAGATATCAAGGGAATACGGAGAAGTCACCTTTCAACAGCTCGCAGAGCGTTTAAAGCTTACAGAAGCGTATTTAAGAGGTTTAGTAAGAACAATTATTAACAAAAAGGTACCCCTCGAGAAAGAAAGAGTCATGCACGGCAGAGTCTCTATTTTTATCAGAAAAGACTTCGACGTATCTACCCTAGAAAAAATAATGCGTAGGAGACTGGGAGATAGCTCCGAACAAATGAAACTTGGTAATTAAAATGGGATTTATCCCTCACTTTTCAAAATTCTTTCGATTTTTGGGCTTTTTATAAAAACCATGTTTACTTTTAACCCTAATTCAACTATTAGATACCTCTTTTTCACAGAAACCCATAGTTTAAAATTATTCAACAATAAAAAGCTCACTTTCTCAAAATTAAACTAAAAAAGAACGTATATTTTCAAAGCCACCACCACAAAAACTCCCTTTTTATGTTTTACATGATCAATAACCTTTTTATTTTTACTCACTTTTTATAAATAAACCCTTTTTCAAAGCCCACACTACCTCTAACCAATAATTTATGATGCTAACCCACCATCATGGCTACCATTTCTATCCTCTAATTTTAGAAAATAGTAAAAATTCACACTTTTTTTCAAAATATTTTTATTTTTTTAGACGTCGACGGATCATAACCACAATAGATTATATTTTAACAGCATCCTAAAAACACGTCGTAGACGTCTACAAAATTACTGTTTATTTATAAAAGGCGTCGACGAGCTTTATAAAAGGCGTCGACGAACCTGTCGATAACGCGTCGACGACGCGTCGACGACGTCTACGAACCGTCGACGACACGTCTGTAGACGTCTACGACACGTCGTAGAATCCTACGACGCATTACCAAACAAACAGTATGTTTATAAAGGAAAACAGCCTTAAAACACCCCATGGGCTTTCTATTCTTCCGGAAAAAAAGGTCAGAGTCTGATGAAGCGTTAGAAAAAGTAAATCAGATATCCAATAATTTAAAAAATTCATTTAACAGAATAAAATCAGACATAAAAGTAATTCGTGACTGGCTTTCCTTTTTCAAAACTAAAAATGAGGAATACAATCAGAATTTTAAGAATATAGAATCTAGGCTGGATGAAATGGGGGAAGTCCTCGCATACTTAACTGAAAAGGATCAAATTATACAAAAAGCCCAAATATCACCAAAAGCACCAAAAGAAGCCCAATACTATGATTATGAAGAACCAAGATCTACAAAAATAACACCATTAGACCACCTCACAGATACTCAAAAAGCCATATTTTTTCGTTTAGGGGCATTTCAAAGAGAGTCTGGTCAAGAATGGACACCACTAAAAACACTTGCACAGGACATATACCCTGGAAAAACATATGATAAGGTTCGTTCAACCATCTCTGAATACATTGGAATTTTAGTGGATGTAAGTCTAATCAAAAAAAATCGCAAAGGCAAACAAACATACATAGGGATTACAGAAAAAGGACAAGAATACCTCCAACAAAACGCTCCAAAGAATACAAAAAAACCACTTCAAAAAGGAAAATAAGGACATATTAAAACAATAAATGATTGATCTACCCATATTCACAAAATTTAGTCAATTTTTTTCTCAAGGGCACTAAAAAAGGAGCATTACCATCAATTAATAATAGCAACTAAACGTTTATATGATTTTGTGGTAAAATTATAATACATAAAAATTACCTAAGATTAAAATATATAAACAATAAAAACCAATCATTTATAAATAGATATATTATCTCAGTTGCCTAAAAAATGAGTAATGAAGTGACAACAAAGATAGGAACTTACTTTCCAAGTGATGCTGGAAAAGTAGATGTAGTATACTCACAAAAGGCAGGCAGATCTCCTTCAAGAGACCAAAAAGTAAATCCCAAATGGGGCATTGATCGCAGAGCAAATGATATGCCACCATATCTAGTTTTAATAAAAGACAGAAAGGGCAGTAGTGGGGTTGTTTTTGGTTCAGAAGAACCAATTAATCCAGAACATCTAACAGAATTGAGTACATTAATAACTGAATCAATAAGACCATTAGAAAGAAGACCAACATTTTCAGAAATTGCAAGAATACTGGAAAAAAATTTAGAAGGAAACTGGAATTACAAACCGGTAAAAACTGAATTGACATCTATAGAATAATTTTTAACTAATACCACCCCTATTAATTTATGAAACATACAGACATCTGTCCAAGTTGTAAAACTAAACTTCATAAAGGAGAACACAAATATTCTGACGGGATTTATGAAGTGAACTATTGTAAAAAGTGTGGTTATCGCCGAGAAGAACCAGCAGAATAATACTGATTAAAACTTTTAAGTATTAACTATAATTTTATTGTGACCATAAAAAGGCTAAACTTAAATAATTCCACTTAGTCGATTAACTGCCTTAACACAAAATGACAAGATATACATTCACACCCAAACAAGGCTATTTAATTACTGGTGAGGACAATATGGATATTTCACCAACATTAAGGTTCAATACAAGAGGTGTAATAAGGCCAAAAAACAACTATTTGCTCAAATTAAAAGTTTTAGACAGTATAGACCCGGATAAAGACATACTACACCCACTATTAACAAATCTGGCAAGACATGATGAGTCAAGCGTCCACTATGTAACATTTACAGCCCACTGCGATGATGTATGCCATGAAGGTACAATAGAAGCAATAGTAACAAACAAAGGAGAGGTTAGTTATGAGGCCAAAAATATTAGGCTATCACCCAATGGATTCCCAGATTTAAGGGCCATAAGAACAAAGTGGCATGCAAATATAACAAATAATCCCGACCTGCAAAACAAAAAAGGTCTATCCCTAGATGAGTTTATAACCATTTATAATGACATATTTGATGAAGAAGTGTCTTTTTATGATGCATCCTCATTCGGATCTAGAAGCAACTTTTTAGAATCTTTTAGTATTTTCCTAAATTGTGCCTCAAAGAAGCAACAATGGGACGTTTGCATACAGTACGAGGGTTACTCAACAAAACAGACAGAAGAAAGAGATGTTATTAGAGTATACACTCCATTTTTAACATCCAGATCGGGAAAATCAAGAGTAACAAAGGATAAGGCTCTTATGGATGAGATGATAGCACACCTCCGGATGTATATGGACACATTTGTCAAAATCCAAGTGCCAAAAAGTAAAATCCCTGTGATGTCTGAAGAAGAATATGCTATCCTACAGGCAAGAAGGGGTACCAACTAGGGTATAAGTAACCCAGAAGTGCAAAATAACAGCCTGAGACCTAAAGGCTCAAGATTCATATGAGTTCATATAATACACATTATATGAACTTTTAGTGATACGAAAGTTATAAATATAAAGGCTATCATATAAAATATTACAAAGATGGCGATAAAACTTAATAGACCCGGAGTAGTCTGGATTTATTCTGTTATAGTCGCTTTTAGCGTGTTGTTCTCAATCTTTGACTTGGTCGGCGCATTAGCCTCCTCTGACTACCTTGTTGTAATATTTTCATTATTAATGATAGTCTCACAAGCAATATTCCTTTATTTATTCTTTATGTTAAGCAGAAAATCATTAATGTGGTTATACATCTCTTTGGGTGTAGGTTTTGTCTTTAGCCTAATAGCTCTAGACTGGCTAATTGTTATTATAATCCCTATCTTTGGATGGATTGTGTGGGATTATATTTCGCATAAAAAAGTCAAAGGAAAACCTATTTTTGTATAGTGTTTGTATCTTTTCTCGATTGAATTAACCCCAAATTTTAGCCTTATCTGCACCGTATAGGGTGCAGTCTTATACACATAGCCTTACAGGAACATTACTCGCTTTGCTGTGTGATGTACGCAGACAATAAAATGCATGTAGCATGAAAAGCTTTGAACTCTTCGGGCACATAATACCCGCGTTGCAAATTTTTTCTTCGAAAAAGTCAAGCTTCGTCGTGTGTTGGCTCGACTCGGTCGCAAAGTTTTGCATTATATGAAGTTTTGGAAAATTTTATAAATTATGTTTTAAAAAACATTTTTGAACAAAATGACTTACGAAAGACATTTAGAAATTGCAAGAAGGATAGGTCCTAGGTTAAAAGAGAGGGTACTGTATGTTTTTGGAAACGTCCCCAATGCAGGCAATGCTTTTGCACGGCACATAGGTGTAAGCAGAAATACAGGGCTTACTATGATAAGAAGATACATAAATGGGGATCTTCGCAATATATCACCATTTGTTAAAGCGGCAAATGAAACTCAGAGGAAAAATAGACTCAATCAAATAGTACATCTTTATGATATTCTTGGCATAAAGTATGATGATCCAATTGTTAAGGATACCCAAAGAATAAATCCTAATTTTGTAATGCCTAGTGATTCAACAGACTCAAACAGGCTGGATTTGGAGAGTTCTTTACTTGGCGACATAAAAAATCTAGAAATTGATGAAATTGTACACTTAAAGAGACTCGCTGAAATATATATCCGCTCAAGAAATAATTCTTAAAATTAGGAAGAGGCGTTCAACAAACTTCCAAGGTGCCCAAACTGTGCACTAAATCCCGAATACAACGCCAATAACCCACATAGGACAAAAGCTAGCACAGTAAGGGTAATTAAAATTCCAGGTATATCTTTTAATTTTCTAGAGCCAAAAAAGTAGCTCCCCATGCTTCCCAAACCAGCAAAAGCAAAAATTGCAGTTGTTCCTAAAGGTGATTTTGACATTGAATAGCTGTAGATGTTTCTGGCAGTCCATAACAAAATAACACCAGAGACTAACGCAAGATAGGATGCAGGCCGTTTATCAAGTCTTTTATATAAGATTGTGCCTGAAACAATCATAAGTATCGAAAACATAAAATAACCCACACCATAAACCTCAATATACTGTTTAGGTATTGGTTCAGTAAAATACATAATAAATGCAAATAATGATGTTATTATTCCAATAATGATAAACATCAAGCCATAGGTCTTTTCACCACCAAAACTTAACTTCTTTTTATGATATTGGTGTAAACAAGAACCAAACAGCAATGCGCCAACACCAACGATCATCAGACCAAAAGCAAGCGGATTATATGAAATAGCTATCACCTCTCAAGATAATAAAGTTTTTCTAAATTTATAAAGCTTTTTAATAATTTTTTAGTGGTTTATGCCTCTTTGTTTATTTCTTGAGACCATATTAACTAAATTAAACTTATAGTTTTTTCTTAAATGTTTTAAGATATTAATATTACTAAAATTATTAGGCATATCTTATATATTTTAATAGTTAATACTATTATAACTTTTAATTTTTAATTAAATATTTTATTTCAAACAACAACAACAATGTTTATAAATAAAAAATATTCTTATTTATCCCAACAGAGGTGGTTAAATATAGCAATAGGTGATTGGATTTTAGCAAGAAGTGATTCTTTCAAAGATTTGCTGGCTAATCTAAGAGATCATAAAATAAACACAAAGAATTCTTTTGGAAGAGTTAAGGATAAGCACAGAGATTACGAAGCAAAACTTCGCGAACAGGACGCAAGAATAAGAGAATTAGAAGGAATTATTAGTTCAATTCAGATGGTTGGAGAAATTCCGGTGCCTACACCCAGATTCAAGAAAGCAAACAAAAAAAACAAAAGAAAACGTTAAAGAAAAATAAATTCCTGCTAAATCTGTTAATAATTTATAAAAATTAATATCTTCAAAGATATCCATAAAATCTTACTACTTAAATATTACAGATTGTCCATTGGACTTTGCACTTTTTTTAGTTGTTCTGTAGACACCTTAGTATATCTCTGGGTTGTAGATATATCTGAGTGTCCCAATAGCTCTTGTATAATTCGTATATCTGTTCCGGTTTCCAACAGGTGTGTTGCAAAAGAGCTTCTTAATGCATGACAAAAAATCCGTTTTTTAATCCCTGATTCAACAGCAGCTTCATTGACAATCTTCTGTGCCATCCTTGTCGTTATATGGCCTTTGTAGGAATTAAATATATAATCAGAATCATGTTTCCTATTTTTCAGATAATTTTTCAAATTTCCAATAAAACCGTTGGACAGTATTATGTTTCTATCTTTTTTGCCTTTTCCAGACCGAACAATGCCCATTTTTTCATGCAAATCCAAATCATTGACCTTTAATTTTACAGCCTCAGAAACTCTTAAACCAGAAGAATACAACAATTCAATCAATAACCGGTGTTTGGTATTTTTTGGAGCATCAAGCAACTGTCTTATTTCCAATTTAGTTAAAACTGTTGGCAATTTTTTCTCAATTTTTGGAGCTTTAACTTCTGTAAAAATATTCTTCTTTAGTATATTTGTAAAATAAAATTTTATAGAAGATAATGCCAAGTTAATTGAAGCAGGCTTATGTTTTTTTGACATAAGGTGAGCAATGTATTTTTTTACATCCTGTTCATTAACGCCCTTTACAGGCTTATTTACATAACTTAAAAAATCATTATTGTGCCTCAAATAACTTTTTATAGTTGCATCAGAATACCCTCTTATTTTTAATTCTGTTTTCAAATTATCCAAAACAACACCACCTTTTGTTCGCATAATATGGAGTAGATAAGAGCTTAAATATGTTTCCAACTTAAATAAAATTGCAGTGAACAGAAGAAGTAATATCTTACCTAAAAAATTATCTATTGGCTTGGAAAGCTTTATGCTTGGATTAGCTATGCTGTCTCCATCTAGTCATAATCAATTTTCAAGTAGACATGGGACGGCAGTTGGAACAGTAAACAATTACACATACAATTGTAAGTATGCTAACAATAATATCACAACAGCTGAGCCAAGGGGATACCACGAGATAAGTAGGTTAAGGAAATATGGCAAAACAGATCATGCACCAAGACAAGTTTATACAGAATCTAATAGGGTTTAATTGAAACAATATAACAGATTGCAATAATGGCAAGAAGGGAAGGTATGGAAAAAGTATGTCAAGCCCTTAAGGTCGATGGGGCTATAAGGTTTGACAAACCCAAATCAGGCATAGAAGTATTAGTTACAGACATTCAATCTAAAAGTGGAGATAGAATTGGGAGTTTTGAGGTTTTCAAAAGAGGCAGCCACAGGGTCAATGATGCCTTATCTGGAAAATTTAAATTAAATCCAGGGGATGGAATCAATTTAGGTGGTGGCATCATCATAAAAGCATTAAGAAGAACTATTTTTGGGCAGGGCATTTACATACTGTGTAAATATCCAAAAAGTTATAGAGTTACACATATCATATACTCATAACATTTAGATTTAATAAATTCACAATTAAGATTAATCAATTATATATTAAAGATAAACTTCTTGCCAATATCATCGGTGTTAAAGGTATCTCTGTTAACTTCCAAAACATATTTCGCATTTGCCTGAGGGATATACTGTTTGCAAGGATCTTCGCTACACGGATCAGCTTTTAACACATCAACAATCTTAAAATCAGCGTCAATAAAAACCATGTCAAGTGGAATCAAGGTATTTTTCATCCAGAAATTTTGTGCCATCTCTTCAGGAAAAACAAACAACATCCCACAATTATCACATAGATTATCCCTGTTCATCAAACCAGTAGTCATCTCACTATATTCATCAGCAATCTCAACATGTATTTTTTTATCTTCCATTTTGACATAAGGAGAACTACATGCAACAGCAAGCAATAACAAGGCAAAGAGAATTTTTTTCATCCAAAATAAGTTTGATTCCTCTTTTCGGCTTTTGTTGAAAATTCCTGCGACTTGGAAATTACACCCTTCAGCCGTTTCTCAAACATCTCCGCTTTTTTCAGCAAGGGGGAATAATCCAAATTTAATTTTAGATACTCATCAAGTACACATAATATTTTTGCAGCGGCTCTTGAATCTGGCAGAGAAGAATCAGTCTCAGCAAATATGCCAGTACTCAGAATATCATCCCTTAACATTAATGCACCAGTAACACCAACAAGTATGCCTTCAACTAATGGCTCTCCATGTTTTGATTTAAACTTTTTTGAATCAGAAAGATAATATGCTTTTGGCTCTTTTGAGGTATTTATTGCTTGACTTCCAACACCTTCTAAGCTGATTATTTCTTTTGCCTTAAGTTCTTTTGCAATTTTTACTAGTACATCGGATATTTCCCATTCAAACCCCTGCATGTTTGCAAGAGCATGCAAAATAACAATATTCTTCTTTTTAGAATAAAATATTCCGAGGGGATCAACAGGCCTGCTCGCATGAACTGCAACAACAGGGGGTATTTCCTCCATCCGTATATAGCCTATCTTGGTAGCACCAAGATGTTCAATCAAAAATTCAGTAGCAATCGTACCAACAAGTCCAAATCCGGGAAATCCTTCAATTATAACTGGACTTTTTGGTTTAACTTTAAGTTTATACCTCATGTGTTAAACAAATAACATTTGGTTTAAATATCTTTTCTTTATGGTGTATCATTGAAAAGATATTTTAGATTGTCATAACAGTAATATTATGCCACTATATTCTGGGAAAAATATCCCAATTACCTGCAGAGGAATTTATTATCTATAAATGAAGAGGTTTTTAACAGCCCCAAACCCAACATAAACTTTTTTAAACAGGTTTTCAATCCAAACAATCACGGGTCCATAGCTCAGCCTGGTCGGAGCACTTGGCTCTTAACCAAGGGGTCGGGGGTTCAAATCCCTCTGGATCCGCATTTAAAATTCTTCCAGGAATAAACTATTTTGCCAGCAGATATTCCTTATGGATGAACAAGCTTCGCATAAACCAATACATTGCATAAAGCTCAAGAGCAAAAGGAAAATACCCAAGATAGCCGAGGATTGGCATTTCAAATATCTTAAAAAATCCAACAAAGGGAACATTGTAAGTCCATTTAGGGATAGCCCAATAGTTCCAAAATTCCCAGAAAAATCCTAAGATAATACCTGCAAATAAAAGTGAAAGCGGTATTGCTAATTTTCCATCACGTAAATGTTGAATAACACTCGGTTGTTTGTGGAGGTAATTGATGGGATCAAGAATAAAGAAAAGGCTCAGCCATACCAATGGGAATGTATAAACTGGAAAAATAAATGGCAATATAAAACAAGCAACACCAACACCAATTAAAACATAAAGAAAAGATTTTGTTATTTTATATTTTTTATGTAACATCTTTTTTTCAAAAATATTAAAAGACCTGATTAATTCAGCAGTTTCAAAAAGTGCAGGAAGCACAGTAGCAAAAGAAATAGAACCAAAAAGATTTCTGAAGTTGCCATGTCCTTCCAGCCCCATATAACTCCAATTGCTTACACTGACATTTAGAAATTCAAAAATCCACCAAAATATCATAGATAGTATGGCCATGCCAATTAACTGTGAAAATCTATTGCTAATGAGTGAATTTTTTCTTAGTTTGTAAACTAAGGCATCAATTACAAGGATATAACCAAGCCATACAAGCGGAAAATACCAGTTAGCAAAAGGCTGTAGTTTAAAAAAGAAATTAAGTTCCACCAGAACAATAAGAACAATTCCTATAATTCCATATTTTTTAAACATATTGCCAAAAAAATGATTATAATATTTAAAGATGACGGATGAATTATTGTAAATTTGAAGAAAGACAGCGAAGAATCCAATGTTATATCAGGTTAATAGGATCAATATGTGGTCAGTTAGAGAGAGTAGATTATGAAGAGTCAATAATAATGCTTGATCCACACCTATCTGTTAGCTATCATTCAAGAGATATCGCGAGACCAGAGATAGTGAATGATCCAATTATTCTTTCATATCTTGGCCAGCCGGTAGGAATGCACCCCGTTGAAAAAAAAGAGATAGAAAGATATGTGGAAGAATACAAAAGGGACTTTTCTACAGCACTTACTCAAAGAGAAAAAGCGCTTTCTGAGATTTTAGACCATAATAAAAATTAACATAAATCTAATCCCACACAGTATTCCTTAATTTTTACCAGCATCATCCATAAAATTTCTTAAAACACTTTTCAAATACCTTAATTTTAAACAATCTCAAAACTCCACGAAGTTAATTTCGCAGCACTTCATAAATAGAATCAAAAATGGGTTGATCAGTGGAAAAACTATAAAATCCGGCGCCAAAAGAACCGGCAATCCATTTTAATTTTGCATTGTGTTCATCCTTTCTTTTAAAATAAACTTTTTTAGCAACATTATCCATAAAAGCTCTTACAACTTCACTTGTTTCAAGATCTCTTAATTTCAAATCACCTTTAAGGTTCATCTTCTGTTCAACTTCATCCAAGACCTGTATTAATTTTATTTCACAATTTTTAAATCTTCCAAGACTTCTTTCAATTTCTTTAATATCATAAAAAAAATCACTGATGACAATAATCATACTCCTAGAGCCTATTTTTTTTACATAACCAACTAAAGATTCTTCAAAGTTACTCTTACCTTTGGCCTCTTTGGTCTTTAAATAATCTATTACCTTTACAAACTGTCTTTTGCCCCTTCTCGGAGTAAACATCTCCAAGCTGTCTGAAAACGTGCTTAAAACAAACTTTTCATTCTTTTTCATTGCCATGTATGCAAACGCAAGCCCAATCATAGAAGCATAATCAAACTTTTCAACTTTTCCAGAGGCATACCCCATTGATTTGCTTGAATCTATGATGATATGCACAGTAAGGCTTTTATCTTCTTCATATTTTTTTACATGTAACTTGTCCGTCCGTCCATACACTTTCCAGTCAATATCTCTAAAATCATCACCAGAAGAATATATTCTGTGATCTTTGAACAGATTTCCCTTGCCAGTGTGGAAGCTCCTTCTTTCACCAATGTAATTGGAAGAAATCCTTTTTTGAATCAGCAGGCTCATTCTATCCAGATGTTTAAGAAAATCATCTTCAATCATTTTAAGAGATATTTAACTACATCATCTCCATCAAAATTATTTCTCTCAGCTTCAAAATTCAAAATAATTCTGTGCCTCAATATAGGCAAGGCCATTTCTTTAATATCTTCTTTGCTAACATAATTTCTTCCCTCAATAAGCGCTTTTGCTTTTGCAGCCATTAACAAACCTATGCTTGCTCTCGGGCTTGCACCGTACTCAATTAATTCTTTGTGACTTCTTGTTTTTTGCACAAGTCTAACAACATAATCTTTTATATCATTTGCAACTGGAATTTTTCTTACCATATTCTGCATCTGGATTATTGTATTTGCATTTAGGAGTGGTTTAAGCTCATCATTGCTTCTATTTTCTTCGGCATATCTGTTTAATATTTCAGCTTCAGCTTCTTTGCTTGGATAATCTGTCTTAATCTTAAATAAAAATCTGTCGCTCTGTGCTTCCGGCAACGGATAGGTACCCTCCTGCTCAATAGGATTTTGTGTAGCCAAAACAAAGAATGGCTGATCCATTTTAAAAACCTGCGTGCCAACTGTAACCTGCTTCTCCTGCATCGCTTCAAGAAGGGCGCTTTGTGTTTTTGGCGTTGCCCTGTTTATCTCATCCATCAAAACCATATTTGCAAATAGCGGTCCTTTCTGAAATACAAAATCTCTCTTGCCATTCATTTCTTCTAGGACATATGTTCCAATAATATCTGATGGCATTAAATCAGGAGTTCCCTGTATTCTGCTGAAACTTAAATTCATAAGCTTGGCTAAAGTGTTTACTGTAAGTGTTTTAGCCAGTCCAGGATAACCTTCCAACAATGCATTTGCTCCACATAAGATAGAAATTATAACTTGCTTTAAAACATCTTCCTGACCAACAACAATATACTCTGCATGGTCAAGAACCTCATCAACAATTCTTTTTACATCTTGGACAGATTTTATATTTGAATCCATTTAACATACTCCTCACTGCAACCCATCACCCCGCAACTAACAAAAATTTCACTGTTTATTAAGATTATTGTAAAAGTTCTCTACTATTTCCATCTCATCTACATTTATACTTTCACTGTATGAAGAATCCTGTTTTCCACCAATCACGCCAGTGAATTTCTTGCCGTTAGAACTGCCTTCTCCAAGTTCGCCATTTTTGTCAAGATCCAGCTCATTTGCTTCAGTAGCTAATTCAAACTCAAGTTCCCTTTTTCCTACATTGATATCACTTTCTTCCCCATATATATCACCAGTTTTTCTTCCAGGAGTATTGCTTTCATCATCAAGAAACAGCCCAGTAATTCCACTGATACCCCTATCAAATCCGTCAGATTTTACGGCACTAACAAGATTAAATCCACTAAACTGCATGTAGAATATCAACATACCAATGGCAAAAATACCACCAACCCTTTTTAATGTTCTCTTGCCACTAAGTAAATCATAAATTCCAACGAAACCAATTTTCTCAGCAACTTCCAAGTTTAATCTTTCTATTATTTCATTTGTTCTTTCAGAATTATCAGATGCAGTCCTAAGCTGCCATTCAAGATCAGGTATTTTCTTCTCAATTTCTCCCAAACTGGCTTTCTTTGCAGATTTAAGGAATCCAAAGACAAGATAACCCCCACCTATGATTATTGAATACATGAAGGATATGCCAAATAAAAGTAGCGCACCAGATACTATCAGGCTGATTAATATGCTGTCCAAAAAACAATCAAAGAACTTAGTATAAACAAGCCCCCTTTTCAAACGGGAGATATCCCCCCTAATATTTACCATCATTACAAGTATGGTGAACAAACACTCAAACTCATGTCAATATCGCCATTGTCATCAGTTATGCATAGCTTGTATGCATCAACAAGTTCCCTCTGAGTAATCAAATCATCTTCTAATCCTTTAATTTGGCTTTTTAGCTCCTTAATATCTCCGTCAAGCTCGGTTTTTTCTTTTTTTAAAATATCATTAATATCTTTAAGGTCATCATTCTCTTTGTTTAGTTCACTTTCACTATTCTTTTTTTCCTCTACCTTTTGTGCTAGGTCATTAACATTACCACTCAAATTTTCCAGTTCAGAAGTTTTCAATGCAAGCTGGTCACTCAAGACCTGATTACCTTTTTCCAATGAACTGACCCTTGAAAAATACACAAAAACGCCGGCAACCAAAACAATAACAAGCACCAAAGAAACAACCTTCAGCCCATTGCCACTTTTGTGGACATGCCTGACATCATAATCACCTTTTTTTTCAAACTGCAAACCACTCTCTTTCAGCTTTGTGAGCTCCTTGTTAACTCTCTCCAAATCTTTTTCTCTTTTTTTTGCTCTCCACTCTTCTATGCCCATGATGTTTATTTCAAAATAAATCCAGTTTAAATATTTTTGCGTTCCTGAATAGTCCTAAGCCACACATCCATTATAAAAATAATCATGGCAAGGGCAATAAACGGCCATATAAACAATTCCTCATCCACGCTTAAAACATTGGCCTTTTCTTTAAGATAATTTGAAATATCTCCAAGCTCTTCAGCCCCGCTGAATATTTTCCCGCCACTTATATGAACAATATTCTCCAGTTCTTCATTAATTCCCAAGAATTCAAATTCATCATTATAATTTACATCATATTTATCATCTCCAAAATCATAAAATCCAGGACTTTCAGCACGAGTCAAAGCCATATACGCCCCATCAGCCCTCTTTTCAAACTTTAGATTGCTTCCAGAAGGTTTCTCTCCTTTTATTATGAGCCTGATATCCTCACCAACCCTTGCATTTTCAACAGAGAAAAAATATGGTTTTTTTCTTTCGGCATCTCCAGCACCCCAACTTATAATTCTGCTAACTAATTTTGAGTCCTGTCCTTTATACATATCTCCTGCCCAAAAATCTCCATTGTCTGTTGAAAGAACGGCAATTCTCCCAAGCCCCTGTCTCCATACACTTAGAACAGGATCACCCTTGCCAGAGGTAACTAAAAGCTGAGCAGAATTTTTTGGCAAAACTTGGTTAGTTCCATAAACATCCCCAGTAATCACCATTTTCTCAGTTATGAAATGTTTTGCATCTTCAATCTTTAACCCAGAAGAATCAGCCTTCGTTTCCTCAGGATCACCAAATTCAAATGCCAGCTGATGTGCCTGACTTGCCAGATAATATTGCCCTCCGGTGAAATCACTGATTCTTTCTAAAACTGAGTTTGGATTGTTTCCCACACCAACAGAATAGATTTTAACACCATTATCAAACGCGTTATTAATAATAGGCATCCAATCTCCCTGGCTTGCACCGTCACTAATTAATATTATATTTTTTCCACCACCCTTCCCATTTAGCATCTCAAGGGCAGTGTTTATCCCAGCACCAATATTGGTGTATCCCTCGGCTTTAAGTGATGCAATTTTGCTTTTTATTTCAGTCTTATCTTTGTCTTCAAGAAGTCCAAGTTCTTCAATAACAACACCATCTGAGCTGAATGCAACAGCACCAAGGTTATGCTGATCCGCAATATTATCCACAACACTCATCGCAAGAGCCTTCGCAACTTCTGCTCCTGTACTCACACCATAATCCGTACCAGTACTGCTTGATATATCAATAACAATTACTACATTTACATTACCTGATTTTTTCCCGACACCTTCAACTTTCACAGGAAGCAAATCTTCAAAATCACTTCCAGAATATCCGCCATATTCAAAAGAATTCTTTCCACCAACAACAACAAGACCATTTCCATTTTCCACATAAGACTTTAACAGTTTTACATTATTTTCAATCTCAGAGATACCCCTGTTGTCAATGACGACTGCATGATATCTATCAAGATTGTATAATCCACCAATACTAACATCATATAACTTAAGCAGTGTCTGATGTAGTGGACTCCCTTCTCCCCCAACCAGCAATATTTTTGGCTTCTCAACAACCTTCAGGCTGTGGTAATAAACATTGTTTTCTTCAAAGAAGTCCTTATCTAAAATTCTTGCAGTAATCTCATGGTACCCTTCACTGAATTTAGTAGTATATTCAAGATTTGTAGAGCTTCCACCCATAACCTCTTTCCCATCAACAAGCAGTTCCAAAATTCTTTCAGAATCATCTGTGCCATCCACAAAAACATTGAATGTAGCTTCGCTGTTAGAGCCAACCTTTGATGGGCCAACAATAGAAACAGAGTAATCATCTTCTTCAGGCTCTTTTTTCAGAAGGCTTATGCTGAGATTTTCTATGACTGCAATTTCTTTTGCTTTCTCCAACAGCTCTCCATCATTAACATTCCCATCACTTAGCAGCACAATATTCTTTCCATCTTTCATAGATGAAATTAAAGCATCCCCTACATTGGAAACCAAACCTTCTCCAAAAACATCAAAATTAACTCTTCCATTTCCCTTTAGCTTGTCATAAACAGTTTGTCCAAGATTTTCACCAAACACATCATAGGATGAACTGTTATCTTCTAGAACTGCCAGTTTTGATACCCCTCCACCAAACATATTAAATGGAGAGTATAATCCTGCAAGTGCAAGCACCAACATTAGTAAGATAATACTTCTTGTAAAAAACAACCTTTTATTTGTATGCATCAATACAAGCATGACCAGTAGTACCACTAATATCAAAGTAAGATATCCAGGTGATACAAAATAATTGTTCAGGAAATCAAACATGGTAGGTCTCGCTCCTTAATTTTTTATTTCCGACAATCCACTCTATTATAACAAGAATCATTGCAGTAATAATAAGCCATTCCCATATACTTTTTTTTACTAATTCATCTTTATTGATAACAGATATATTTTCACCTTCACCACTAGTAGCACTTTCTTCAAGACTAGACTCTCTTTCATTCAGAAGATTTGCAGAATATATCCTGCCTTCAATTTTATAAAAGCCCGCCTCATCAAATAATATAATATTACTTTTCATGTTTCTTCCTGATGGTTTTTCAAATGAAACCTCATCTCCGAAGGATATTGTGCTTCCAGTAAGGAGATTCATGGTGCCAATACTCCTCACACCACCAAGATGTTTTACAAACCTTGTCCAAAATAGCGGATAATCTGGCCTGTTTTGGAATCCCTCATTCTCATTAGGAATCCCATAGTAACCTATCAATCCACTGCCAGATGGTTGCACCATAATCAAAGGCTGATCTCCAGAAGTAACATAAACTCCGTCGCATTTTCCTTGACATTTTATCTGTCGGACAGTATCCTGCCTTCCAAAATCAAGCCCCTGCGTAAATGATGCATCAGTGGTTATTGAAGAATCCCCTCCTCTTACTTCGCTTCCGATATCAAAATTCAGCAGTCCTGCATAATTGCCAGATATGCCATCTTCAGCAAAGACAATTATGCTTTTCCCGGAGTTCAATTCTTCACTTAGCATTTCTGAGAGCTTGCTGTTTATGCTCTTGATTTCACTTAAAATATAAACATCGTAATTACCTTTTTTTGCACTGCTTGGATTCTTCACGGAAAGGTCTATCTCACTTGATGCCTCAAGTGCAGCTTGAAGGTATTTGTTTTCTCCGCCAGTTATCAAAAGAACTTTTGCATTTTCATCCTGCTGGTTTGAAATGTGAACATTGTTATCCCCTCTAATTTCATCATCCAAAAGAAGCTTAATAGTGCTACTTCCAAAGACAGTATCAAACTTATAGCTATAGGTCTCACCTTCATTAAGAGTAATAACTTCATTTTTTCCATCATAGTTAATAGATACCTCTTTATTGCCACAGCAAAAATTCTTTACTACTGCAACACCATTTGTCTTTCCAAGAATTAATGAGATAAATCCAGCATTATCTTTGTTTTTTGTATTGATATTTATAAGATTAACAGGAATGCCCATGTCTTTTATGGTCTTTATTTCCCCATCAATGTTTTCACCTTCAGTTTCTAAAAAGTCACTTATAACTACTATTGCTTTATCGCCAGAAACATCTTCTGCAATTTCCCTTGCAGCTTTCAGGCTTTCCGTTATAGCAGATCCAGTATCCTTTTCCGTCAGGCCTTTTATCTCCTTTCTTGCTTGATTTTCATCACCCTCTTCAAGAAGGATATTTGGCTTGCTTCCAACGAGGATTATTGTGTTTTTATCGCCTATGTTGTTAAGTGCAGACTCTTTTAGATTATCAAATTTATTTCCACTAATGCTTGCACTTGTATCAAGAACCAAAACAACAGTGCCACTGCTAACATTGCTCACAGTTATATATGGCGCGGCAAAAAATAATGCTATCAATCCAAGGATTAATATTTGCAACAACAACAACCAGTCCTTTATCATTCTCCTGAAAAATCCAGATTTGCTTTTGAATTCCCTTGACTTGTTTAGAAAAATGAGGGAAGGAATAACAACCTCTTTTGGTTTTGGTCTTATGAAATAAAGAATAATAAATGGCAGTAATGCCAATAGCCCAAATAATCCTACCAAGTTGCCAATGCCAATATTCATGAGTAAATAAAATTTTTACAACTTAAATAAATATAGAAACAACAGTAAATATTAATATAGTAAATAAAAAAATTAGAGTATATCTCTAATCTTTTCTATGTGCTCAGCCACCCTATGACCCGTATCAGTAAGCTTGATTGTTTTTATTCTGCCATTCTTTGCAAACTCTACTAACTTAGCAGTTTCCATTTCCTGGAGAATCTTTACCGCATGGCTGTAAGTACAGTCTACTTCCTTTGCCAGCACTGAGCCATATCTGCTCTTGTTGCTATTCCGTAAAGCTACCAACATCATTGCTGGTTTTGATCTAAAGAAAACTTCAAAAATTTCCTTTTCAGTCTTTTTCATTAATTGCTCCCCCCGTTAAAATTTTGAAAATGTGAATTTTATTCTCAATTTTCCTTATGTCAACTTTATTTTTTTCAGTCCTATTTAAACCTTTGCTTCCAATAGTATACATTTGAGACTATATTTAAATAGTAATGGAGAAAACCAAAAAGGCTTTATATATTCTCCTCAAAATTTATGTATGCTAGACATTAAATTTATCGTTGAAAATTCAAATTTAGTAAAGGACAATTTAAAAAAGAGATTTAAAAAAGACAGGATATGGATGATTGATGAGCTTGTGAAAGATTATGAGCATCAAAAAATATTGCAGAAGAAGGTAGAAGACATCCGCGCAAGAAGAAATTATATTTCTAAGGAAATAAATCAGCTGAAAAAGAAAAAGCAGGATGTTTCAAAACAGCTTAAAGAAGCATCATCTATCCCACAGAAACTGGCTGAATTCGAAGAGGATTTGGAATTGCTCAGGGAAAAGATAAATGAGAAGATGCTGCAGATTCCAAACATGCTTCACGAAAAAGTTCCAATTGGGGAAGATGCTTCAAAAAATCAGGAAGTAAAAAAAATAGGCACTCCCAAAAAGTTTTCTTATGAGCTTGTTAATCATGAAGACCTTGCAGAAAAACTTAACATTGCAGATTTTGATGCAGGAAGAACAGTTTCCGGACAGGGATTTAATTATATATTTGGAGAACTTGCACAGTTAGATAATGCACTTCAAAGATATGGAATAGACTTTCTCATAAAAAAAGGTTTTACGCTGGTAGTTCCCCCGCTTATGTTAAATAAAAAATATTTGTCAGGAACAGTTAACCTTGCAGACTTCGAAGAAGTAATATACAAAATAGAAAATGAGGATTTATTTTTAATTGGCACAGCAGAAAATCCATTGGTCGCAATGCTCCATAACAAAACACTAAACACAAAAGATCTGCCAATAAAATTATGTGCAGTTACGCCATGCTTCAGGAAGGAAATAGGTGGTCATGGCGTGGATTCAAAAGGATTATTTAGGATGCATCAGTTCAACAAGGTTGAGCAGGTAATGCTGACCGCCCCAAAAGATTCATTCAAGGAGCTGGAAAACCTGCAGAAAATCTCAGAGGATTTTTTTAAGAGTCTTGAAATACCCATAAGGGTTATTGAAATATGCTCAGGAGATCTAGGAGACAAACAAGCAAGGCAGTATGATATTGAGGCATGGTTCCCAAGACAAAAAGCTTACAAGGAAGTTACCTCTGCAAGCAGTTGCACAGATTACCAGTCAAGAAAATTAAATATAAAACTTGCAGATGAAAATGATTATGTCCATATTTTGAATAACACAATGGTTGCAACTTCAAGAGCAATGGTTGCGATTCTTGAAAACTTTCAACAAAAAGATGGCTCAGTAAAAGTACCAAAGGTATTGCATAAATACTTAAATTTCACAGAAATCAAGTCAAAAAATTAAGCAGTACGAACAAATCTATTTTCACTTACACGATACTTTGCATTACATTCTTCAGAGCATTTGATAACAAAATTTAACAAGGTTTTACTATCAACTTCTATTACAAAAGGAGATAATTTTCTAAAGCTACCTATGTCTTTTACCCTCCCACTGTTTCCAAGAACGCTTTTTATTCTTTTATTCATCCATTTAACAATGGCCTTGTCTTTGAATTCAATAATGTAACTCATAAAATTAAGAATAAACCATAATATATAAGTTTTATTAATCCAAAATTTTTATAAACTCTATCCAAATTATCCAAAATATATGACTGAACTGATATTTACAGAGAAGCCAGCCCAGGCTGAAAAGATAGCATTTGCCCTAGCAGATACAACTCCAACAAAAAAGACCATCGGAAAAGCACCTTATTATGAATTAACCCATAATGGAAAAGAGATTATTGTTGGTTGTGCAGTTGGTCATTTATACGGATTAAAAGAAGAAAAGAAAAAAAAAGCAGGCTGGACATATCCGGTGTTTGATGTGTCATGGATAGAGGCGCACACAATAAGAAAATCACAGGCATTTTCAAAAGATTATTTATTAGCACTAAAGCAGTTGGTAAAGAAAGCAGATAGTTTTGTAGTTGCTTGTGACTTTGATTCAGAAGGTTCAGTCATTGGATATAACTGCGTTAGGTTCATAGCAAAGAAGAAAGATGCAAAGAGAATGAAATTCTCAACACTAACAAAAGATGAATTGATAGAATCATACAAAAATGCTTCAAAACACCTCGATTTTGAAATCATAGAGGCAGGTGAAACAAGGCATTACCTCGATTATTTCTGGGGCATATCCCTTTCAAGGGCATTAACATTGGCAATCAAATCAACAGGAGCCTTTAAGCTTATGACTTCAGGTCGTGTTCAAGGCCCGACATTAAAGGTAATTGTAGATAAAGAAAAAGAAATTGCAAAATTCAAGCCAGAACCTTATTGGGAAATACTTCTTGAAGGAACTGCAAATGGCTCCCAAATAAACGCAAACCACAAAGAAGGAAAAATATTTGATAAAAAACGTGCAGAAGAAATAATAAAGAAAACAAAGGATAAAAAAGCAACAATCACAAGTGTTACAGCAAAAGAAGTAAATAAAGCAGCACCAAACCCATTTAATTTAACAAATTTACAAACAGAAGCATATTCATTATTTGGCATAACTCCCAAGGATACATTGTCAATTGCACAAGATCTTTACTCTTCAGGTTATATCTCATATCCAAGAACATCCTCACAAAAATTGCCTCCAGCCTTAGGTTACAAAAAGATAATTGAAAAATTAAGCAAGCAAAAAGAATATTCTGAATTATGTAAAAAACTATTATCCAAAAAATCTTTAAAACCAAATGAAGGAAAGAAAACAGATTCAGCACACCCTGCAATTTTTGCAACAGGTGAAAAAGGGAGAATGACAGATAAGCAAAAGAGAATTTATGATTTGATTGTAAGGCGATTTTTGGCAACATTTGGGGAAGATGCAGTAAGAAAGACAGTTACAGCAGAGATAGATGTTAATTCTGAAATATTCTTTGCAAAAGGAACAACAACAATAAAGAAGGGGTGGCATGAGTATTATGGTCCGCACGTAAGATTAAAAGAAGAAGAGCTCCCGCCATTAAAGGAATCACAGGAAATAAAAAATCCAAAAATAAAAAGAGAAGACAAGCAAACAACACCACCAAACAGGTATTCTCAGGCATCAATTATAAAGCAGATGGAAAACCTCAACATAGGAACAAAAGCAACAAGATCGGCGATTTTGGATGCATTATACCAGAGGAGCTATATAACAGACAATTCAATAACTGCAACATTGCTGGGCATGGAGACAGTAAACTCTCTTGAAAAATATTGCCCTGAGATTCTTGACACAGATTTGACAAGACATTTTGAGGAAGAAATGGATCAGATTCAGGAAGGGAAAAAAAAGCAGGGCGAAGTTCTCGAAGAAGCAAAGGAGACATTGATCAAAATATCAAATCATTTTAGAAAACATGAAAAAGAGATTGGTGAAGTATTAATAAAAGCCTCAAGAGAAACAGAATACAAGCTGAACACTATTGCAGAATGTCCAAAATGCAAAAAAGGAGTTATACAAATACGTAACGGAAGATTTGGAAAATTTGTTGCATGCAACCAATATCCTGAATGCAAGACCACGTTTTCATTGCCAAGCAATTCATTAATAAAAACATCAGATGTTAAATGCAAGGAATGTGGATTTTATACGGTGCTGGCAATTCGTGCGGCAAAAAGGCCATTCAACTATTGCTTAAATCCTGAATGCCCTCCAAAGGTTGAGTGGAAAAAGCAACAGGAAGCAAAAAAATTAGAAGCAGGAATTCTTCCAAAGAAAACAGCTAAAAAAAGAATTAAAAAATGAAAGCATCAGTACTCATTGGGACACCAACACATGAAGAAGATAAAATTTTCTTTGAAAGTTATTTTAACTCCATAAAAAACCAGGATTACCCATGCAAATTAATAGTAGCAGACAATTCAAAATCAGATGATTACTCAAATGAGCTAAAGAAAAAAAATATAGATGTAATAAAGGTTAGTTGGATTGATTCAAAATATGATAGGGTTTTAGAATCAAGAAAGGAGATTACAAAAAAATTCCTTGAGGGAGATTATACACATTTATTTTGGGTTGATTCAGACATAATTCTGCCAAAAAAGGCCATCTCAGTGCTTTTGGAAGCGAATAAAGACATAATCTCGGGAGTATATCTAAGTTCTTTCACATATCCACAGTTCAAATTGATACATCCTGTCGCATATAAGCTCACACATGATGAAAATCTAAGGCTACCATTGCAGGCCGGAGAAATAAGAATAAACCATGTAAAAGAAATGCATTCTGTCGGATTTGGATGCTGTCTGATAAAAAAAGAGGTTGCAGAAAAAATAAGATTAAGAAGAATCCCAAATACATCTTCAACAGAGGACATTTTATTTTGTTCAGATGCAAGAAAAAATAATTATAAGACATTCATACATGCAGGCGTATTATGCAAACACGGGCATAAGATGGATGATGGAATACACTACCTCGATGCAAACAACTACATAAAATAAAAACCATCATCAGAAAGACTGAATTCTTTTGAAATTTCTTTTGGTTTTAATATTTTTATTATTCTTTTTCCATTAGATTCATCCAGAAATATAATATTATCACACCATTTTTTAACATAATTTTTTCCAACTGGTTCTGCTTTGTTTTCTTTAATGTCTTGGTAAACTTGATTGCAGACAATTATTGGTTTATTCCTGCTTATTTCCTTTAATATTCTCATCTGCCTTGCCAGTTCATTATTGCTTTTGTTATAATCTACTTTGCTAACTTCTCTGTAATGTTTTCCAACAGTATCAAGACCAATCACATCAAACAATTTTTCATTGTCTAATATCTTTCCTATCATTTCAGCCTGTTCACTAAAATTTTTTGGTTTTATAACAATCAGACTGCTCAATTCTGTTTCTTCTGATATTTGTTTGAACCTCTCAATGCTGAACCCATTTTCGGAATCTATGATAAATACCTTTCCTTGTGATAGCTTAGCAATCTCCATCAAGAACGTTGTTTTTCCAACTCCTGCTTTTCCATAGACTAAAAACAGCCCCCTTTCCAGCTTAATGCCACTATTTTCCAGAAATTCTTTGAGATTCATGTGAATTATAATTTGATGCCGTTTATTAAATTAAGCATATTATTTCATAGAAATATTATCAAATAAATCTTAAACTTCAGAATACTTTCGGAAATAATTGGGAACAGCATTTAAACCGAAAATTCTGGAAGATTTTTATGAAAATTCCACTAAAACTGGTAAGAAGGATACTGTATATCACTCTGATTTTTATAAGATATTTGCAGATAAGAAAGAAAAGGATAGATACTGAGTGTAGTTGTGATAATCTGGTAAGAGATAGATAGGTTGTTTAAAGAAGAGCTGAACTTCGTTGGGTTTGTAAATAAATGGTTGATATTATTCTAAGATATTTATATAGATATTACATGGGTATTACAAAAGACATAAAATGAAACACAAGATTTAATTCTACAATTTACACAGATATGATTTTCACATTAAATGAACGTTTTATTGTTAAAAAAATAAAAGCATCATTTGTAATTTAACTACCATTACAAAATAGCAAAGCTCAAAAAAACGGCTTTGCACAAAAACTAGCTGTCTTTTTGTGCAAAATCAAAAGTTTTATACTTTTCAAGAGTATACTTTTCAAAATTAGAAATACTTTCTTTATTTCCAGATTTCAACTCTTTTATGTACTTGTAAAAATCCTGAGAGATTATACCCAAGAATTTGCAAGGGTTTATCAAGATAGTTCTTTCTTTCGTACCAGTCTCTCTTAAATAAAGAGCAGCATCAAAATCCCTAGACACAACCACATCTTTTTTTATCATACCATCATGAAACAAGCCGCATCTAACTTGATCATAAAAATGTTCGAGTCTTTTTTCTGAGATTATGTTATTGGAAATTTTAAAGATTCTTCTAAATCCGCGAATAAAACATTTTTTAGAACTATTTCGACTTGGTTTTCCTTCCCTATACTGCTGATTTCCTTCTATATAGCTAATTGCAATTTGAAGTACAACCAAATCATTATTTTTATCCTTCATTAACTTTTTTGCAACATCTAAAAACCAACCATTTACTTGGTCTTCATAAATTAGTATTCGTGTTTCTATTTTATTAATATCATATTCATTAAACCAATCAGGTTTATTTAGGTCTAGCCATTTTCTTTTATTTATTGTAACTTCTTTTCCTTTTATCAATAGCTGGTAAAAATTTTTACTTACTGCCTTTTTTTGATATTTCCATTTTAATTGATTCCTAAATATTTTGTAGTAGTTTTTCATTTTATTTTTATACAAAATTTCTTTCTAGTTCCTCGATTTTGGTTTTAACTTCATTATTTGAAAGGTCTAGCCACGGAAGCAGATGATATACTAATGCTGTATTTTCAACACTATGCATACTTAGTATTACAGTATGTACATCTTTTAGTTTTTCATAAATTTCTGCAACACTATACCTCGCAATTTCTTTCGGTTTGACTTTTTTAGTGTCTCTAAAGACTATCGTTGCTGGAGGCTCAAAATATGTGCCTTCGTGGTCAACACTGTTTCTTAATGTTGAATCTACAAAAGATTTGATATTGTCTAATTTCAATGAATATTTTTTTTCTAGTTCTGATAGACAGTTTAATAGTCTTGGAATGCTCAACTGGTTTTCATTAGGATTTAGTCCACATAAATAAACAACCCTTTTCAGCTTTTTCCAAAAGATTTCACAAGTGGAAGCATAAGCTCTTCCAAGTTTCAAAGCAGTAATCTCATTTACATCTTGGTGTAATTCCTTGACCATCTCAGCCTGTTCTTTTAGCCGTTGTATAATTCCAAGACCCTCGACATGGTCTTTGAGTATTGTAAAATTTATCCATATTTGTTCTTTCCAGATTTCTCCAATAACTTTAGCATATTCTCTATTTATTTGAAGAAATAAGTTGAGTCTATCAGGTCTTCCCCTAAAAATAGGCAAGAAGGGTAAGTCTTTACATTGTTTTTCGTTTATTTCTTTCAAATTTCTTATCGCTTTTTTTGGGTCTTTCAAAAAATCTTTCTGCATATCTTTAATATCTTGTAATGTAACCATTTTGAACAATTAGCAATCACTTGTATATAAAGAATAGTTCCATTACCCGAAGGCTCTGTAGAAAGTTAAAGATTTAAGGAGGCTTGCGCCTCCACCCCAGTATCAAGCAAGATATGAGGTGATGAGAATGGTGCAGTTTAATTATAATAAACTTGTGGCAGAAGCCCACAAGGTCATCGCAGAGGAACATGTTCCTCTGCATTGGAGCAAGACAAAAAATGAATTGTTTGATATACATACCATATGAATATTGTTCGTGCTTTTTCCAGGTTGAGCAGAAGGATTATTGTCAATAAATGTAATGCTTGAATGCGAGAGGTGTTTCTGGCTTCAGCTCATTAAGAAAATAAAGAGACCATCAGGGGCATTTCCTTCACTTCCTGGAGGCATGGACAAGATTCTTAAGTAGCATTTTGATAGGTTCATGGAGAAGGACGAGCTTCCGCCAGAAATTAGAAAGCAAGGCGTTGCCAACGGCTATAAATTGATTGATGACAAAGCAATATTAGAAATTTGGAGAAAAAACAGAAAAGGCGTTCAGTATAAAGATAAGACATCAGGAATAATCTTGATGGGTGCCGTCGACAATATCCTATCCAATGGCAAGAAGCTTGTCGTATTGGACTACAAGACAAGAGGTTATCCTCTCAAGGAAGATACAGCAGAGCATTATCAGGCACAGCTAGACATCTACAATTTCCTCCTGAGAGAGAATGGTTATGACACCGTAGATTACGCTTACCTTTTATTTTACCATCCTGAGAAAGTGCTGGATAATGGTGATGTAGTATTTAATACAGACTTGGTAAAAATAAATACAAATGCCGAAAATGGTTCGAAAGTTTTCAGGAAAGCTATAAAAATATTGGAGTCTAATAAAGCTCCTGAGTCGAGTCGAGATTGCAAGTTTTGTAAGTACCTTAAAGAAGGAGGTAGCTCTTAAAATGGGTGGTGGAAAGCGCAATTATCGGACTATGAGGTCACAGTTTAGAAAAAAAGCAAAAAAAGATGAATCACAAGATAAGGTTGATGAACCTAAGAAAAAACCAAGCGATGAAGACGTAAATAAACTTTTGGAGTTGTTTAAGAAAAAAGATGATGAAAAAAATTGACAGGCCTACATTTGTGAAGTGGGCTGGTGGGAAAAAACAATTGATAGAACAATTTAAACAATTTTTTCCACAAGAAGCAGAAAGATACTTTGAACCATTTGTTGGTGGCGGTGCAGTTGCTTTCTATGTTATACAAAAGAACCACCTGAAAGAAATTTACCTGTCAGATATAAATGAAGAATTAATCAATTGTTATGAAGTGATACGGGGCAATGTTGAAGAATTAATAGACAAACTGAAACAACACCGAAACAATCATAATAAGGAATATTATTATGCTATAAGAGAATTGACACCAGAAATTTTATCGAAAGTAGAAAGAGCCTCAATATTTATTTACTTAAATAAAACTTGTTTTAATGGTTTATACAGGGTAAATTCAAAAGGAAAATTTAATGTTCCAATGGGGAGCTATAAGAACCCATCAATCTTCCACGAAGATGATTTAAGAGAACTATCAAAAATACTGAAAAATGTAAAAATCTTAAAAATGCATTTTGAGAAAGTATCAGAATATGCAAAAAAAGGAGACTTTATTTATTTTGACCCGCCTTATTACCCTCTTCAAAAAGGGAAAAGCTTCACATCATATACAAAAAATAATTTTTCAGAAAAAGACCAGATAAGATTAGCAGAGGTATTTCGAGAGCTAGACAAGAAAGGTTGTAAGGTTATGTTATCCAACAGCGACACAAAATTTATCAAAGAATTATACCAAGGATACAATATTCACATTGTTAAAGCAAAAAGAATGATAAATTGCGATGCCACAAAACGAGGGGCTATAAATGAGGTCGTCGTAACAAATTATTAACCACCAATTTGAGTTGCTTTGCTTACAATAACAAATATTTCTTTCTCTTGCAATATACTATCCATTAATTCCTTAAAAACTCTTGCTGGCTTTTCAGGAGGCATATTTTTCTCCATTTTTATCATTAATTCAATTAGATGTCCAATAAACTCAACAGAATACTCGCCATATTTATTAAGCTCATTAAACTCCTCAAGCTTCTCTGGAGTTGTTTCTCTCAATTCACATTTGGCTCTGTCTTCTTTACTACAAAATCCTTCTACACGTTCATACATATCTCTTAAATATTTTAAGAATTTCATAGTAAGTTCTTTATCATGCTCTTTTTTAACCAAAATATCTATAACCCAATGAATATGTTTTGGCGTTCTAACTCTCTTTCCATCTTCTTTGTATTTAATTAAAATGTCGTGGTCTGGATTATGCCCTCTACTTCCTTCAAAGACACCAATAGTAACCCCATCCAATTTGATCTCTTTGATTGATTTAGCTTTTCTACCTGTTCCATCTCTTGGAGAGTATTCCATAACTTTGGGCAATACCTTCTGTTATTTAAAGAATCCGACTTTTTGTGCAACACACCTACATTTTGTGCAGAAAGTGAGTTTTTGTGCAAAGCCCAAAAAAACATAACATTTATATACAAGACATGTATACACAGACGTATACACAATGAAATCAATCAATGAAGCCTCAATAATCTGTAATAATTGTAATACACATACAACCAAAACATGTATAATAAAGAACGGTT
>JAUYMN010000009.1 GCA_030699455.1 Nanobdellota archaeon
TTTGTCTGCCATAATTCACTCTTGTATGCCTTTACATAAATTATTAAGTGCACCATCACATTAAACAGTAAAGAGGCTGCGAGGGACAAGTGAACATATGCAGAGGACAGGATTCGAACCTGCGCAGGCACTAAGCCGATAGCCCCTCAAGCTACCCCAGTTGACCACTGTGGCACCCCTGCATGAGACTGCATAGAAAAAGGTGTTTAATTAGTTTACTTTTTTTATTGCTGATTCAAATCCTGAAAGTTTAGAATCAAAAATCTCTGTTGCTTTTATAACCATGTCTCTTGGAGATAACTGCCCCCATGATTCTATGTGAAATATAAAATCTTCTTCACTTGAAACAACTTCGATACCATTGGTTTCACAGATGTTTTCATATGATTCGTTCCATCTTGTGAGATCTTTTATTTCCAAGTTGTTTCCTTTTTTGACTATGACATCTGATAATTTTTCCAGACATTCTTTGGTGTTGCTGTTGTTTGCAACAGATAATGATGGGATTCCCCTGTAAATTGCCAAGCCAGGTGCAAATTTAGAATGGTCTTTTCCCTGCCCAAGTCTTGCTGTCATTATTGCTTCTACTTCCTGATTTTCCAAGAGTTTTACTATTGGTATTTTTTCAAATGCTGGAATTACTTTTGGATCTGAGCTTTTAATATCCGAAGAATATACTGTGCATGGACCCTTTGCTTTTAATGTCAGCTTTAATTCATACTGCGCAGATTTTGGTCTTTCTTCATTACTTCCTTCCCAAAGCTTGTATGATTTTAAATCTGTTTTTAGCGGGATAAGTCCAAGACGCAATGCGAGCATCTCATCAAATAGTGCTGAGCCATTCTTTTTGAATTCAATTTCATCAATGGCCATTGTAGGGACATAGGCTATTATGTATCTTCTTAGCGAGTTTGCTACAGCAGGATTTATCTTTGAAACTGTAAATACAACTTTGTTATTATCTTTCTTTAGAACCTTAATATCCATTTTAGACTCTCCTCCCTCTCTTGCCATGGCTTTTTCTGCATCCATCTGTCGGCAAACCTGTTACATCTTCTATTGTTCCGATTCTGATATGACTCCTTGATAATGCACGAACGGCTGCCTGTGCTCCAGGTCCTGGTGAATTAGGTCCATTGTGACCTCCAGGTGCACGTATTCTTATGTGTAACCCTGTTATTCCTTTTTCTCTTGCTTGTTCTGCTGCCTGTTTTGCTGCGGCCATTGCAGCATTTGGTGAACTTTCTAATCTGTGCGCTTTTACAACCATACCACCTGATGCTTTTGAAATTGTTTCTGATCCGGTTATATCTGTAATGTGAATTATTGTGTTATTGTGACTTGAATATATGTGTGCAATTCCCCACTTTAATTTATCATCTGCCATTTTATTGTTTTACCTCTGTTTTTTGTGGCTGTATTGTTTCTTCTGAAGTTTTTTCTATCTGCTTTGGCTCTTTTGGGAGAGCTTCCTTGACATCAATTCTTTTTCGGTCTTTCTTTTTTTGCACCACTCTTTCGGGATGCTCATGATTATTAAAACTTGAATTTTGGCTGTATGATAATTCAGACTCATCTTTTAATCTTACAAGGTAGGATGGAACATTTAATTTTTTATTGTTGAGTGTTATGTGTCCATGCGATATCATCTGCCTTGCTTGTTTGCTTGTTCTGGCAAGACCCTTTAACAGCACTACGGACTGTAGCCTTCTGTTTAGAATTTCTTTTAAGTTTATTTCAAGAATGTTGTTTAATGTTGCTCCTTCATTCAAGATGCCTAAATTAACAAGCCTTTCAAGAAGCAACTTTTCTTCTTTTTTGGACTGCTCTGAGGTTGCAGCAATTAGCTTCTTTGCCTGTGTTTTGATTTTTTTTAATTTTGAATTTATTTTCCAGATTTCTGTTTTGTTTTTTAATCCGTATTCTTTTAAGATTACTTTTTCTTCCTGAATTCTTTCTCCCTGCCAAGGATGTGATGGCTCAGAATATTTTTTTTTAGGTTTTTTTACTATTCCCATTTTTATTTCTTCTTACCAGAAGATGCTCCCGCTGATTTTTTCTGAGGTGTTGCGCTTTTTTTAACTACACCAACACTTCTTCCTTTTCTAAAATTGCCTTTTGTTCTTTGCCCTCTTACCGGTAGGTTGAACATGTGCCTTACTCCTTTGTATGATTTTATTTTCTTCATACGCCTAATATCAAATTCTTTTCTTAATTTTAATTTTGGTCCAGTCAGATGGGTATCTTCTCCTGTGTCCATATCAAATCTTCTGTTAAGAATCCATACAGGTATGTTTTTTGAGGCAGGATTTGCAATAACTTCTTCTATTTCAGTTACCTGAGCCTCACTTAAGTTGCCTATTTTCATTGTTTTATCTAATTTTATGGATTCGCATATTGCATTTGAAAAACTTGGACCTACACCATATATTTTTGTCAAACCATAGAGAACAGTCTTTTCCCCTTTAATATCTGTGTTTGCAAGCCTCAGTAGTGCTTTAGTCTCTTGTGCCATTTTAATATTGTGTTTGTAGAAGGTCTATTTAAAAGGATTTTGGTCATTTTTACAAGGTTCAAGAGCCAACAAATAGTTTATGCTTGTCTTCTTCATTCATCTCCATAATAATGCGTTTTACTATAGCATTCTCTGGATCAGGCATTAGTTTCACTCTCGCCTTTAAATCGTTAAAATTTTCAAACGGCTTTTCCTTGCGCTCTTCCAAAATAACCCACATGTGTTTTTTGCCTATTCCAGGGATTAATTCCAGCTGATGCCTTCTTGCATTTATTGGTCCTGCATTGTTGAAGAACTGTATGAATCTTTTTTCTGATTTCATGACAAGTCCCTTTAATAAATTCTCCAGATTCATCTTGGCTGTTTGTGTTAATTTAATGTGATTTATCCTTCCAGAAATATGGTGGATTTCTTCACGCTTGCCTTCTCCCATATAGACTTCCTGGTCTGCTTTTAGAAATACGCCTTTTTTTGGCACTAATTCAAGAAGTACAAAGTGTTCAGCCCCTATAGCTTGAGCTATAGCTGTCTTCATATGTGCAGGTCTTGTATCCATTGGATACCCGTTCGGAAGAAAGTCTAATATGATTGCCTTTTCTTCCTTTACTGTTCTGTTCACTTTTTGTATGTTGCATGTTACTTATTTTAAGCAGTCAACGAGTTTTTTTATGTCCTCTTGCTTAAGTGTTATGTTATCGTTGGCTAATATAAACTTTATGCTGTCTTCATCTGTTGGTGCTATATTAATCAAATTCACTATTTGACTGTCTTTTAGGCGCTGTATGTTCAATGCCATCAGCTTTTGTTTTTTTTCTTCAACTTTTTTCAGGTCTTCTTTTCCAAATATCTCGAGGAATTCTTCTGCTTTTTTTGCTCTAAAGCCTTGTTCTCCGTCTCCCCTGTTTTTCTTTACTATTTTCAGCTTTTCTGCAACCTCTGCATATGTTAGAGGTATTTCGTTTTTTATTTCAATTTCTGGCATTTTATCTTACCTTCTTTAAGTGTACTGGATGTACGATTGCTATCTTTTGTTTGTTTCCGTCTTTGAAAGCAACTTCATAGCAGCTTCCCTTTTTTGTTATTATCTTTCCTGTTTTTCCATGGAATCTTGGGAAATACATCCCATTTTGGCATGCTGGTTCAGCTTTGAAGCACACACTATCATCTTTTTTTAGCTCCTGAAAATATTTTCTGATGCTAATTTTTCCCTTTTCTGAGGGTTTTTTAGCTAATTTATGCCTTGTTTTTCTTCTGAATCCACCTACTCTTGTTGCCATTTTTAACCCCCGTTAAACTAGATTTAGATAGGTAATACTGATATCTGAGGTTTATAAATGTTTTTATGGCGGTTTGCGATGTGATAGGGTTCTAAAGGCATTTTTATGAATTTTTTAAACAGCAATTATTGATTGAAAGACTTCATCATGGTAGCAATCTCTTTGTCTTTTATTATGGTCATTACTGTTTTATATTTCTTGTTTAGTATAGCTTTTGTTATTTCGGTGGTATCAAACTTTTTAATATCCTTTATTGAATAACTTTTGTCCCACATCTTTATTGCTTCTTTTGATGTGTAAACATAACAGATATAATCATTTAAAATCATAAGCCTGTCAGATAAAACATCTACACCAAGTTTTACGTTCACTCCTAGCTTTTTCCATTGCATTGCAAACCATCTTCCAATAGGAGTATCTTTTCTCGCTAATATAGTCCATTTTAGTCTAGGCATTAAATCTTTAATAATTCCTATCTCTTCATTTGACATTACGTGCGGAAATGGAACATGTCTGTAGTGGAAAACCATATCCAATCTTTTTTCTTTTTTTATTACATCTTCTATAAACCTTCTGTGGAACTCTATAAATTCACGATGATCGCTAAAAGTTAATTTTTGAATTGTTTTTATTTCTTTTTCTTTGCTGGTTTTTTTCATATCTGATGATAATCTCTGACTTAGACTTCCTATTTGCGTGAGCCATGTTTTGTTAATGCAATATCCGTCTTTGAATTTTTCCAATATGCTACTGTTAATCATTTCTTTTATGGCTTTATGTGTTGCCTGGTACGTTATTGATAAAGAATAATCTTTTTTCAGTCTGTTGTATATTTTTTTGGCAGATAAAGGCCAGCTTTCTGAAAGAATTTCAACTATTTTCCCTTTTGTAGAGTCCGTTCCTAAAAGAGAGTTTATTACCATTCTCATGGGAGGTACTTTATAATTATAAACTTTTAGGTTGATTTTATTTCTACCGAGATTATTTATCCTGCATAATATGTTTTTTCTAAGTAATTGACTGGAGACAGATTAAATGGCTAGAAATGTTAGTTTGCTGAAAAGGTTGCTTGAAGAAATTTTCTGGGGAGATGATGAAAGACTGAAAAGAAGAGATAGTATTATTAAATATATTGCTCCTCCAGAGAATAAAAAGAGAAGTTATGTTCTAAAGAATGGAAGCCAGGTTGTTGCCAAATATACCTATGATCCCTGTGGAGGATATGGTATCCATCATTTTTTTTTAACTTTCGATAATCAGATAAAATTTGAATCTAATCTTCATAGAAATCCTAGCATTTTATCGCGCGTGTACGTATTAGATAAAGGTAAATGGGAGGAACTTAGTAATCCAGCTGATGAGAAATCATGGCAAAGAAGGTATGATGATTTAGTGGATAAAATTTATAAAACAAAAAGTTCATTTGAAAGATGTTGCGGAGAAGAATATGACGAGAAGGTAGTGGGGGGCAGAGATAAAGAATGAAAAATAAACTGGGAAAAAGCTTAAGATGGATTTTTGAGTATATTGCCCCGCCAGAATATAAGGAGAACATATACACTCTTGGAAATGGAAGTCAGGTGGTATTAAAACATTCTGTTGAAATGCTTCATAAAGGTTATGATGGTTTTTGTGCGCCAATTAATAGCTACAGGGGAAGGTTATCTTTAAATCTTGATGAGAAAATAATGTTTATGTCAAAGTACGATTCTTTTAGTAAGTTAGGCAGTGTAAGTTTAAGAGATACGGGGGAATGGGAAGAATTTCCGATAGGAAAAATGGAAGATGAAGATGCTTGGAGACAGAGGTATACAGATTTAGCAACTGCTATTTATGTGATAAAAAGTTCTTCTGAAAAAAACTGGGGAGAGGTTTATGATAAAGATTTAGTTGGCGGGGAACAATAAAGATGGCAAAAAAATTTGAAAAAGAAACTCTTTCTGGCAGAAAATACTGGGAAGATGAAAAAGGAAATCGTGAATATGAAAAAGAAACTCTTTCTGGGAGAAGGTATAGGGAATATGATACTGAAGACTCGTCATATTCTGGCTCTGGAGGTGGAGGTGGCGGTTGCTTAGTCGGCATTATGCTTATGGCTGGATTAGCATTAAGCATTCAAAAGGGAATTAATAACCATTTTGGGGATTCTGTTTCAGATTTTGGAGGGACAATGTCTAGCATTGATGATGGATTTGAAAATACTACTCTTAGTTATGGTTTACAAGGAATTCCTTCACGTGAACCTTATGGAACAACTCGTAGATTTACCAATAAAAATCAATTAACTTATAGGGTACCTGTTTCTGAATTAAATGGAAGGTTAATTAATAGAACAGTTAGGGCAAGATTATTACCATATGGAATTACAAATTTTAAGGGATTATTTCAATTGCCAATTAATAATTTCAATGCAGGATTGGGTTATTTGCATCGTTTTCCATTTATTTTACAAAAGAACAATAGGCGTTTTCATAGAGACGATTCCGATGTGGAAGCTCAAAAGACTGTTGATTTGCGCATAGCTATGGGTGGCAGAAAGATGGATTATGGTTTAGCTTCTTTTAAGAATAACAATACTAGAAACAGTAATAGGAAAACAATAGTTTATGTTAAAAGATAATTAAAAAAATTGTTTTATAATACTAAAACATAGATTATTACTATTTTTTAGAGATGTTACCTAAGGCTGCGCTCAATGTGAAGAAGAGATTGCTGCCATTTGCACTTGAAGTGAGGTTCCCTGATTTTTTTGAAAAATTGGCATTTATATTGAAATCTGAACTTCCTTTGGAGGAAAGCTCCAATAATAACTCTGTAAAATCATTATGTATCTTTGATAATTCCCTTGTATAATTGCCTACTATTTTTTTTACAACAACGAGGCTAGCGACGTCTAATTCTGAGAAGCCTTTTAATTTGATGTTTCCGCCAAGCTCTATCATCGTAAAGTGCTGGTTTATTGAAGCTTAGATTCTATAAATAGTTTTCTACGGCCCTCTGCAAAACATTTATAAGTAATTTTGAAGTTATGATTATAGCAAAAAGAGGTTTATCATATGCATCCACACCATAAAGTGCTATTACCAGCGTTTCTTGTCTTATTCGCATCATTTATGGCATTTCATATTGATGATTTAAGTATGGAACAACTTCCATTTCGTGGGAGCATCACTGGTTATGATGTTGCTAGCGGAGATACATGTGGGGATGATGCGGTTTTGGGCTTATATGCTAATGAAAATTCACATGCCTTCATGATTGGTTCTGGTGTTGTTGGAGATATTTGTGCTGTTGTTTCTTCTGGGTTAACGGTTTCCAGTCCAACAAGATTATGTGTGACTGATGGTACTGATGGAAAACCTACAAATTTAGTTGGCTATCTTGTCAATGGTAGCGTTGTTAATAGTGGATTAAGCAATGCACATTTTTATTCTCGTGAGACTGATATTGACGATAGTTCATTGGATTATGCAGAAGTTTGCTATGATAATATTAACTGCAGAACCGTAGATAAAACTACTGGTGAATGTAGTGCTAATGAGGAATGCTTGTTTTCTTTTGGAGATGGAACTACAAATGCACATGTTGCAAGTTGTGATTATTATGACAATATAGTCTGCTGTTCTGGTGGCGAACCTGTTTGTGGCAATGGAATTGTTGAAGGCGGAGAGCAATGTGATGATGGCAACATTGATGATGGTGATGGTTGCAGTTCCAGTTGCAGTGATGAGCTTGGAGACCCAGATGAAGATGGATATGACACTTGTGGTGATGATGGTGTTTGTGGCACAGGGGATGATGATAATTGTGCTGATCACCCTAATGGTCCATTGTTGGGTACTTGCACTACAGGGCCTGATGGAACTCCCATACACTCTAATCTTGATTTAGATGAGTTTACTATCTGTACATCTGATTCGGATTGTTCGGGTTTAACGCCTTACTGTGAACTGTCACAGGCTAATGAGGATGGTCCATCTGGTGGATTAACAGGTGATTCATGTGGCAATGCATGTGATATTGATTCTACCGACAAGACTACATGTGCTGGTTTGGGTGATCAAGGAAGCAATGGAAATCCAAACATGTGTACCATTGCACTGCAGAATTCAGATTTTGTATGGAGTGCTTCTACTGTTGAGAGGGGAACTGAAGTTGGAATAACATTGAATTTGCATGGAAATACTGCATGTGATGGGGACACTTTTATTGTTAATGTTATTAATAATGATGCTGAGCCTGGTGATGCAGATTACCTAGCTAATGTTGCACCTAATCCACTGACTGTTAATGGCGCTTCTGGTTCTACAAATTGGAATGCTGAAAATAATAATCCCTCAAGCAATGATGTGATTCCAAATGCTAATTGGATTGTCAAGGGATTTAATTTAGGTGGTAATGTTGCACCTCCAAGTGGAGTATTAGTTGTTACTGCTGAACTTAGTTTCTGTGGTGACGGAGATTTGGATGAAAATGCAGGTGAACAATGTGATGATGGCAACACTGAGAATGGCGATGACTGTAGCGAAAATTGTTTGGATGAAGGCTTTGATGGTCCTGGTGGCAATGGCGATGACTGCAATACTTATTGTGTTGAAAATACAATAGTTTGTACTGATGAAAGCAACTGGGAGGCTTGCCTTAGGGGAAGCAATGGCTGTCTGAATTTAGTTCCTGGCGGAAGTTGTGGTGGTGGCGAGTATTGTAGTGCTGAATTTGGCAATTGCGTTCCTGATTCCTGCGAAGTTGTTAATCAGCCTAGTGTTGATAATCCTTCATGCCCCAGTGGAAGCTCTCCATCATATGTTTGTGGCGGATGGAGTGACTGCATTAATGGCCAAAAATCAAGAAATTGTGTAAGCTGTAGCAGTTCCAATGAATGTCCATTACCTACACAGAATACATCATGTGCTTTGGAACCTGCAGTAAAGGGGTCTGTGTTTGATTTTATGAGCTGGATACTTGCCTTGATTGTTTTGGGATTGTTTTACATGCATAAAAGTGGTGGATTGAAGATTAGATTTGGTTAGTGTTGCTAAAAATTTTTTAAGTGATTACTGAACGAAACTTTCAAGAAGGTGCATTTTTCTGTGATCCTGCAACTTTTTTATTGCTACTTTCTCAATTTGGCGTACTCTTTCACCTGTAATGTTTAATATTTTGCCGATTTCTTCGAGAGTGTATTTATTTCCATCAGGTATTCCGTAGCGCAGTTTGATTACTTGCTGAAGTCTTGATTCCAAGCCATTGACAACATGCCTTATTGCTGCTGTTTTTTCCCACAATATTGCTACGTCAACCGGGGAAATTCCTTCATCATCAACCAGGTTTTTCGTTGCTGAGCCAAGAGGTACGGCATTTCTTAGAGGGTCAAAATATTCTCCTTTTCTTTCTTGTGCTATACCTCTGATATAACTTTTCAAGTCCTGCGGAAACAGTTTTGTTACCGGTTTACCAAAAAAGATTGCTATCTTTTCTGCTATTTTTTGACTTGGCATCCTACGAAGTCGTTCGTAAGAATGAACAGCCCATAGAGTCACCCCTGCCACGGATGCAACATCTTTTAGTGTATACCCACTACTTTGGCGCGCCTCACGCAATGCATAAATTAAATGTGTGTCTTTGATATCTGATCTTATTTTCATGATTTATCCCAAAATAATTATTTCTAATTTGCAGGTCACAACATATACCTTATAAACTTTTTGGAGTGATATATAGGATATGCAAGGGGCTTATATATTTTTTGAAACATAAGGGCCGTCTTGAGTGTACCCCAATTGTCTTTTGTAGTATTCTCTCACACCAATACCTGAAATAACAA
>JAUYMN010000011.1 GCA_030699455.1 Nanobdellota archaeon
ATTGTATTCGTATTTTTCTTTATCGTTGTATATCCAACTTCCATGAGATTCTATGACAATCCCGCCCCAAACTTTTTTACTTTTGTTTACTTTAAGATGTTTATACAATCCTTCTGCTCTTGCTCCTGCGTCTTTTGCAGTCATTCCGCCTTTGGTATCAAATAGGCCAATCGTTCCATCTTTGAATTTAACAATAAAATCAACATAAAATGCTCTTTCAATTCCCTTCTCATCTGTGTATGGAACTGCAAAATACTTTATTTCACTCTCGCCATTTTTGAACCACCAATCAACTTTTTTAGAATTGTCCAACAATTTCATAAATAACTGCTCTGGCTGACTTGGTTTTTTAGTATAAAATGGCTTCATTATTGAGCTTGGATGTGATTCTCTTTTGTATCTGCTGTTATAACTTACAATAACAGGAACTTCCCATTTTGGAACCTCTTTTTTCTCTCGTTTCTCATTAATTTTTTCAACAACTCTATTTTTATATTCGTCTTTTGAGAGGTTGATTATATTTACAAATGCCCGAACATTCTCCTTGCCTAAGACAATTCTTTGAACTCTTGGATCATATTTTTCAAGTTTGTATTTTTGCTTGAAAAAATTGTATATTGCAGTTTTCATTCTGTCGCTTGAATCTGCTGGAGCATAGGGCGAACAATTATCATAAATGAATTTATCAAATCTATTCTGTAATTCTAACTCGTTTAATTTAACTTCAATCTGTCCTTTTTGTTCAACATCTCCGATTTTATCAATATCTACAATTTTACCATCTGCCATAATTGGACTTACTATTTTTGATGGTTCAATAGTAATTTTTTTCTTTAAGTTTATTTTTTCAGCAATTTCTAAAAAGATTTTTCCAAACTCTCCGCTTAATCTTGTTCTTTCTCTTTGCCTTTTCAAGAAGATAGAGGGCAATTCTATATTTTTGTATGTTTCATTATCTCTTTTAGATTCATAAATTGTAACATAATCTTTTGCGTAATCTTCTGTAATCTCTATATTTGGAAGATTTGTAAAAACATAACCTTTATTCAATCCTTCCTCGTTGTAATAGGATAATTCAGGCATTCTCATAATTCTGCCTATTGTTTGAATTGTGAAAGTGAAACTTTTTGATTCTCTGAATATTACTAAAATTTGTGCTCTTGGACAGTCCCAACCTAAAGCTATTGCTTGTTTGAAAACCAAAACTTCTGCGTCATCGTCATTCTTTTCAATATTCGCAAGATTCTCGGTTTTTTCTTCTGAAAGCCATACTGCAAGTTTTCCGTTTTGTTCTGTTATACCTTGTTTTCTTAAAATCTCAATAACCTCATCTTTTTTGCTTATGAGATTTGCTTTGCTGTCTGGAAGTTGAACAAGAACAAGAGGATTAATGTTTGAACCTTCTTTTTGATAAAGCTTCTTTAACTCTTCTCTTTTCTTTAATGCTTCTTCTATGATTAAAGTATCAGAGTCTTTCGTGCCTACTTTCTTGCCCAAAAATTCAGGATTGATTGAAATTTCAGATTTAATCATTTCTTCTGCTTTAACTTGGGCAATATTGATTTTTTCAATTTCAGAAACATTCTCTTTTAAGTGCGGAGTTGCTGAAACTTCAATCGTAACTTTTGGCCCGATTGTTTCAATCAATTCTTTTGATTTGTCTGAACTTGCTGTATGATGACTTTCATCTATAATCAAAATTGTTTCTCTGCCTTCCTCTTTTGTATTTTTAATTATGGCATTTAAATTGTTGTCTTGCTCATTTTCTCTAACATAAATGTTAATATCTCTCTTGTTTATGCTTGACCAATTTATGAATAAAATCTCGTTTTCTCCGATTTGTTTATCTTCTAAATCTTCAAAATAAGAGCATTGGATTAATCTATCATCTTCGTAATATTTCTCTAATTTTTCCTTGCTTTGTTCGTGTAACATTCTTACAGAAACCCAAACAAAAGAATATTTTTTGCCATTCTCTTTGACTAACTGCTTTAACATTTCAGAAACCATAACAGTTTTACCGCTTCCTGTTGGAGCTTGAAATATTACTACTTCATTATCTGGCGTATCTAAAACATTTTGGACTTTCTTTTTCAGACTTTCTACTGCCCTTTTTTGATAATCTCTTAATTCTATCATTTGAATATCCTCTTGTAAACATTTAGTATCACTGCTGGAATAGGCCTTAATTCTACATTTCCATTCATGTCCTCAAATTCTTCTTCTCTTGCACTCTCATCAAGAGAGAAAACATAAACAACAAATTGTTTATTTAACTTTTTAATTTCTTTCTTAAATGGCTCAATTCCATCATCATCGTAAATTATGCCTAAATGTTTATCTTGTGAGTTTTTGAAGATTTTAAAATCTGTGCCTTTTTTGACTTCATCAAAACATTCTTCTTTTAGGCAAAGCATTTCAGTAGATTTAGCAACCATCTTTCGCTTATTCTTATCTGTTGGCTCTGCATCCACAAAGTCGGTGCGGAAGTATTTTAATCCGCCAGACCTATTGCTTACTAATTTACCTTTTGATTCTTTTTCTAAATTCTCAATAACCTTTTTTACACGAGGATAACAAACTTCATCCATTACTCCTCCGCCACCGTTTCCGTTATTATTCTCATTATTAGTACATAAAATAAATTTTCTGTTCCCACCATCTTCTTTATTTAACTCTAAAACAGAATGAGCAGTTGTTCCTGAACCCGCAAAAAAATCTAAAATCGTTGAGTTCTTTTTTGCAGTAATTTTAATTATATCTTCAACCAAATGTACAGATTTTGGATATTCAAATACATTTTTCTCAAGTAGCTTTTTTAATACATTTGTTCCATGAAATTCAGATTGATATTTTTTACTAGTCCATACATTTTTGAATACTTGTTTTTCTCTGTATTTGTGCAATATTTTAATTTCGTCATTTTCTCTAATTGCACCAAAATATGAATTTACATTTAGGTTCTTAAAAGAGGAAGGGATATTTTTCCATGCCCATTCTCTTCCATCTTTTGTCTTTGGATAAATCTCATAGTAATCTTTCTTTTTTTCAAGAGTTAATTCTTTAAGATTTTTACTAATATAGATAGGATAATAATTTTTAGGTTTATTTTTTCTTGACCAAGAAGTTCTTACTCTCATAAATGGTTCTAGTCTATATTTACCCTCATCATCACTCATATTGAAAGTTGCTTGTTTTTCTTCATCAATTACAACATCATTAAAACTTGCTATAGATATATTTTTAGCATATATAAGCATAAATTCACTATTTTCTGAGAAAAATTTAGATAAATTCCTTCCTTTTGGATTGTGCACTACAGTAACCAAACCAACCCTATTTTGTTCTCCATATATTTCATCTAATAATAAGCCTAATGAAAATAATTCGTTTGCATCAATTGCACAGATGAGAAATCCTTTATTTGTTAATAACTTCTTTGTCAGTTTTAATCTTTTTTCCATAAAAGAAAGCCATTTACTGTGCCTCCAAGTATCCTCTTTTTCAACATAATCATTATTATATTTCCAATTTTTAGCCCCCGTATTATATGGCGGATCTATGTAGATGACATCAACTTTACCTTTATGAGTGTAATTCAAAACAGAAAGAGCATGATAATTGTCCCCCTCTATCAAAATATTAACTGGTTTTTTATCATCTGTTTTAATTTCTTTTTTTGTGTCTTCTTCTAAAATAGGAAGTTTCTCTTTACATAATTCAGCTACTTTTTCAGATTTAGGTTCCCAAACTATTCCGTACTTTTTCCTCTTTTCTAACTTCTTAATCTCTTTGACTAATTCTGTTTTAGACCAATTATCATAATCTTTTTTAGCCATATCTTAAACTTTAACCTTGTCTTTTTTTAATTGTTCTTCTGCAAAAATTTCAAATTGTCTGGATATAACCAGCCCTTTCTTTTTACAGTATTCTTTATAAGCATTATACAAATCTTCATCAACTTTCAAAGTAATGTTTTTACTACCCATAATACTATAAATGTTTGCACAGCTTTATAAATATTACTATAATTCCCGCCCTCGCTTTGCTCCCACCCGTTCTTTTAGAAAAAGAACCAAAAGTAAAAGCCCCATCTATCTTCTTTTTTCCTAAAAAAAGAAGCAAAAAAGCGTGCGTGCCCTAAAATATAGTCTGCTTCGCAGAAATTAATATTTTAAAACTCAACTCTAAAATTTTCCTTCGGCATCGTTGCACTAAAAATCAAGTCCTCAAAGTATTCGGACGAAACTAACAGGAATTATACTTAATTGCCCCTACGCGCGCTTAACGTCTTTCTTGAAGTGGAAATTTATGCACATATTCTCTAACCACCTCTTCAAGAAAGGTAGTAACAGAATTCCAAACTTTCATTACTTCATCAGGATTTCTATATAATTGGTCTAATTTTTCTGGGTGATGATATAAGTCTCTCACTCTTTCTAATGGCTCAACATTTACAGCTGGAAAATGTCTTCCTAATTCCTGCAATGCAGAAAATCTATTCTTTCTTAATTCTCCATCAACTAAATATAATATCTGCTTTGATCCTCTGCTTGAGGCATTAAGAGTTCCGTTAAATCTTTCCAAAAACCTTCCATAATCTTCTTGTCTATCATGCTCGGCAAACATTAATGCAATTCTTGTTTTACGAAGATTATGGCTTAATGTGCTTTCTTCACCGGTTTTTGTCTTTAAACATACCATTTCACCTCTATAATCTGGACCTACAAGGGTTTGCCCTTCTGATTGAAAATAATTATAAAAATCATCTGTAAATGAATTGAATCTCCCATCTCTCATAGTCGTAACATCTGACGGGCAAACTTGAAATGGTACATTATTACCTCGTAATGCCTCATAAAGAACAACTGAAACCTCACGCATAAATTCTTTTGGAATAACGACGTCGTGAGGAAAGGTCAAAGCAGAATCAATATCACTTCTTCCAGCTGTAAAATCTCCCCTGACATAAGAGCCATAAACCATTAAACTTAATCCATCATCACCCAATCTTTCTAAGCCTCTAACTAATTTAGTCATGAAATCCTCATAATTCTCCGCTGTTGGTCTTGGCTGATTGTATCCTAATACCATCTTAATCACTTAAGTTTGGAATTCTGAATAATTTATAAACATTTACTTTTTTAAAGTGAATACACAACGCGCGCTACGGGGCAACTCTGAATTTTTCGGCTACGCCGAACGTTGCACTACAATTCAGCCCTAACGGGGATTATAACAGACGTTTACTTTACAGCTCATTCAAATCGTGTTTTTTAAGAGCTTCTTCCCTACATTTTTTAAGGACTGGTTCAAATTTTTTTAGAATCGCATGCGCATTACAGCCCAATCTTTCCCATGCGGCAGTAAATGAATTTTCATTATGATCTGCCATTTCGGTGAGTAGAGACAAATCACCCCCACTAATTGCTCTTGCTTCTTGTCTTATCATTTCTAATTTTCTTTGAATTTCAAATTTTGTTGCTCCGATGTCAAATGCATCTTCTTTAGAATAGGGGAACAAACAAAGGTAATAGGCTCCTTCACTTAGGACATCTATTCCCTCTCCAATAACATAAATCCCTCTTTTTGATATATTTCTTATGAATTTCCACATGGTTATCTGCATATCAGACAGAATATACAAACTTATAAATATTATTATGTTTTATATCTTTGAAGGATTCGTCGGCTTCGTCGATCATCACGATACGAACTGGCTTCTTCATACTTCAGTCCCCATGCTAATCATCTGTTCTAACTCTTTTCTTTCAGCAAAGACCCAGAGAATTCCTTTTGTGCCGATAAGGATTTTTCCGCTCAGTTGTAAATAGTCGAGTACCTGGAGGATGGTCTGGTGCATAACTTTCTTGGGTAGCCTCCTCTTGAGCTCAGCGAGAGAAATAACTTCTCCAGCGTCTTTCAAGACATCCTCAACCATCATAACCGTGTTTAAGGTTGGGGAATGGGATGCTTTCTCTTTCCTGTCTATTTGGATTGTTTGACTCATTTTTATTCCTCTTAGAGATATATTTATATCTATTAGGTATACTTATATATAAAAATATCGGTTATCCTGCATTGTAAAGTTAGAGGGAGTTTGCCCATAAAATCCTATAAATGTGTCATACTCATTAAAATCATGGGAAAGGTGCAAATATTAAGGGTTTCTGCTGAGTCTCGCACTAAATAGCTTCTGCTTCTAAGATAACTTTCTTATCAATTACTTTACTGGCATTAAGTATTTCTACTCCTAAAAGTTTATCTTTAGCATCAAAATCAAGGATAATATTCTCATTAAGCTGGATTGTTTTTTTTGCTTCTCCATCTTTTATAGGATACTCTATGTAGATATATCCTGCATCTGCTTCTTTATCGTATTCAAATCTCATAAAGTTATATAGCAGTAATTATCCTTATATAATTTTCTATATCAACAAATTCTACCTTTATGGTTCTATTTTTTATTATTCCCAATGCTTCCTTTCTTCCTTCAAATGATTTTTTAATATACTGTGGATACTTCAATACGTACTCTACTTCCAATTCAGTTATCCCTCTTTGCCCCATTCTTTTTTTAGCATGATCAGAATAAACAATTCTCATAATAGAACAAGATATTTGTAGTTTATATTGATGCCGACCGATCAAAATTTCAAAAACCTTCGATTTTTGCCTCAGACTTCACCTTCGGTCATCTAACACAGATTAATTTCAATATTTTTACTGCCTTGTAGGTTCATACGCTGTTGCTATTCCCAAAAATCTTTTGCACAGGCACCTTCGCATAGACGAGAAAAAAAAACGCGAGGAAATTAAAACTTCCTATAACACTGTCTATGCGATTTCACTTCGTTACATCCAAATTTTTGAAAACTTTAACTGTGGGGTCTCTTTTACTGTGTTCTTTCCCTTTCTTCTTTAACCCGTGCAATTAAACCTTCCAACTTTCTTAGATCAGATTCTATCCCCTTCCTGTTTCTATACTCTCGGCAGTTAGTATTGATTTGTTTATTCTTTCTAATTCTTTCATTTTATTCCTTAAAAATTGTCGAAGACTAACTAAAAAATATAGGTAATAGTGAACTTTGAACAGTTATCTTTAACATATGAACCCTAACCTTTAATCTTTAAGACATCAAATTTCCGTTAGGATGCGGTTTATTTATCTTGAGTAAAATCAATGATTTGACTCTGTAAATAAGACCTATACTAATTTGAAAGTCTTCGACAATGTGTATAAATTATTCATCAAATTGTGTTGTCCAATTTGTGATTTGTATTTTATTATCTAGTTGAACTTTCTTTTCTTCCAGATTTTCAATTTCTTTTTCTATTGATTTCTCATCTAATTGTGCCACTTTTTTGTCATCACTATCCCTTAGTAGCCATTCTCTCTTTCTTTCAAATAATGCACTTAGATTTGAAATTTCATTTCTTATATCATTAACTTCAATAATAGCCTCTGTCATAGACATACTTTCTTCAAAAACATTAATTTTTAAATTAGTGGTTTGAATTTTTATTTTAAGATTTCTTATTTCTTTAATTTTTTTATTTATTTCTTGTGATAATTCATTTGGATCAAATGCTGTCTTTTTGTTTCCATCCGTGTATACATTCTCTTTTCTTAATGAAATAAGTCTTGCTAATTTACTTTTTTCTTTTTTTAATTTAGATAATGCTTCACCAAGTTTCATTTTATTTTAGTAATCTTCTAAGTTATATAAATTTGATTTTACACTATAAAGTTTCACAATAAGATTACGGTTTTTTCGGAAAAGTTATGTATTTATAACAATTATGTAAAAAGCCACCAGAGGGCAAAGGATCAGAATGTTTACTTTTTGTCCTTATGAGACAAGGTCTTTTTAACCTTCTGTTTATTATTAGACTGTTCAAATATAAAAGCATTTTGTTTTCTAAATTCTTCTGAATAAAGATTTCTGTTTTCCATAAGAAAATCAAGATTACTAACCTCATCCCATACCATTAAATCATGCCCTTTTAACTGAACCATTTTATTATTTTTTTGAATATGTTATTCTTTCACCTGTTTTATCTTGAACCCAACCCCATTCAGGAGAGTATTCTTCTGTCAATCCACGTACAATGCCCACCCCTTTATTAGATGCCTCAAAACCAATAGCAAGAGTAAGTTCTCTGTTACCAACTCTGCCATCATTTAGATCCATTAACTTTTCACCTTCTGTTCTTAATTCTAAAAGTAAATCTCTTCTAAAAACACTTGCATGATCTACATCTCTTCCACTAGCGTGAAAAACTAAATCTTCATTACCAAAACACTCTCTTTCAACAATGCGCCCTAAACGTCTTTGAACTCTAGTATAAAGTTGAATTGGCACACTAAACCCATCTCCATATCCTACTGCTACCTCTATACTTGGAAGATCTGGATATACTATTTGTTTTGTAAGATCTCTAACAGTATAATGGTCTCTTGATCCAATTCTCTCTAGAACTTCTTGAACAGCCCTTGTCCACGAATCTACTCTAAGGTCAACTTCTTCATGAAACCTCTTCTCTAATTCAGGACTGCCATAATTTAGTCTTCTTCTCATTTCAATCAATCTATATACTATAATATATGCTTTAAAAGTTTAACTATTGACTTTAGAAAACCACTTGAATAAGGTTTGGCTCACTTTCGTTCACTTATCTTGTGTCGCTCGCTCGTCAAGCCTCGCTCGCTCCGCTCACCTTAAATTTTGATTAATTCTATCACTAAAAAGTTCATTAATTTGGTCTCAGAGTTCGCCCAAATATAAATGATGCATTAAGAGTTAAGGCAGTAAAAAGTGAACTTAATGATCTAAAGCCACCAGAGGGATTTGAACCCCCGGCCTATTGCTTACAAGGCAATTGCTCTACCGCTGAGCTATGGTGGCCTAACTTATTCTATTTTTTGAATGTTGCTTTTAAAAGTATTTCGAACTATGGATATTTATACATTATTAAGAATATAGTCTATTTCTGTGGTTTTAAACTAATAAAATAAAATATTAGAACTATTTGTTTGCTCTGCGTTTTCTCTTCTCTTTGCGCATACGTTTACGCTGCCATTTCCAACGCATTTGATGGCGTTTTTTCCATCTTTTAGAGCTTCTTTTCATTTATCCAAGAAGTCTGAAGTGGACTTTTAAAGGTTTTGGTAGGATTTTTATAGTATTGACCAAAATATAGTACTATGGACCTTTTGGCTGGTTTTGGCATACTCTTGATTTTTTTAGTTTTTGTTTTATTGATGTTATTAATAATAAAAAATAAAGAAATACGAGTATTAAAAGAGCTGCATAAAGATTTAATGTTTGCGCATAAATCCAAAATAGTAAAACATGGAAAATCATTTGAACAGCTTTTTCCATTTATGAGTTCTTATCCATATGACTCCAATAACTTTAGGTTTTTGGGCTCACCAATAGATGGCATTAGTTTTGAAGATGATGAAATTGTATTTGTTGAATTTAAGACTGGCGAATCACAGCTTTCAAAAAAACAAAAGCATATAAGAAATTTAGTCAATGATAAAAAAATAATCTGGAAAGAAATAAGAGATAAATAAAAAAGATGAAGATTTATTTCTTCATCATAAGACCCCATAATCCAAGTACAACCAATAATACTCCTATTATTTTTTGCATTGAAGGGGTAGGTTTTGCAACCAAAAGAATAATTCCTGCCACACCAACAATCAATATTGACATGTACATTGCAGCCAAATCATGACTCTTTGATTTTTTTGCGACTGTTGTTGCAGCCCCTGCTGAAACACTTGGTTTGGAAACTCTCCTTGATGTGGTTCTTCTTCTAGCAGTAGACTTTTTTGCCGAAGCCCTTTTTCTTGCTTTTCTTCTTGCAGCCATTACCGTTTCACCTCTTATTGATAAGTATAATGAATTACTACCTGTGGTTTTAGTATATAAATGTTTATTGTTGTTTTTGAGTGGTTAATTAGAAAAATACGCTCCCGCCGGGATTCGAACCCGGGTCCCCGGCTCGAAAAGCCGGAATGATTGACCGGACTACACTACAGGAGCGTATTGGTGAAATGATTATAGCTGTTTTAAAAATCTTTGTATTAAAAAGAATGAGCCTGAAGAGATTTGAACTCTCGACCTCCAGCTGTCTCAGAGCTTTATCCCTTCTAAATCGAAGAGACGTCATATAAGACTGGCGCTCTAACCAGGCTGAGCTACAGGCTCATTAGGAAACTTCTATTGAACCTTCTTTTAAAACTTTTGCACTCTGAAAAAGCTTATAATATAATCTTATTGGGTTATGGTATGTTAGTCGGTGTTATTGGAAAACCTAATGTTGGCAAGAGCACTTTCTTCAAGTCTGCTACATTGGCAGATGTGGAAATTGCTAATTATCCTTTTGCAACGATAAAGCCTAATTCTGGAATTGGACATGTCAGGGTTGATTGTGTTGATAAAGAATTCATGGTACAATGCAATCCAAGAACTGGTTTTTGTATTAACCATAAAAGATTTTTAGCTGTTGAATTAATTGATGTTGCTGGATTAGTTCCTGGAGCACATGAGGGAAAGGGTCTGGGGAATGAGTTTTTGAATGATTTGCAACCTGCTGATGCTTTAATCCATGTGATAGATGCAAGTGGCGGAACAAATGAAAAAGGTGAAGTTGTAGAAGAGGGAAGTTATGACCCTGCAGAGGATATTAGATTTTTGGATAAAGAATTAGACATGTGGTATTTGGGGATAATGAAAAGAGGGTGGGATAAGTTTGCAAGAACTATACAAAAAGAAAATCTGAATGTTGTTAAAACCATTGCAAAACAATTGTCTGGATTAAAAGTTACAGAAATGCATGTTGAAGATTGTTTAAAAGAAAAAGGATTAGCAGATAATAATCCGGAAGATTGGAATGATGAAGAGCTATTTGGATTTGCACAGGGACTAAGAAAAAAAACCAAGCCAATGATTATTGCTGCAAATAAATGTGACAGAAAAGTTTCTTTTAATAACATTGAAAGACTGAAAAAAGATTTCAGTGAGTATACAATCATTCCGTGTTCTGCTGATTCTGAACTGGCATTGAGGGAAGCTACAAAATCAAAAATTGTGGATTATGTTCCAGGGAATAGCGAATTTATCATGGATGAATCAAAATTAAACGATAAACAAAAAGAAGCATTAAAATTCATAAAGAAAAATGTTCTTGGTTTGTTTGGAAGTACTGGGGTGCAGAATGCTTTGAATGGGGCAGTATTTAATTTGTTGAATTATATCCATGTTTATCCCGGGGGAATGAACAATCTTAAGGACAAGGATGGGAATATACTACCTGATTGCTTTTTGTTAAAAAATGGGTCTACTGCACTGGATTTTGCATTCAGGGTGCATACAGACATCGGGAAACATTTTATTAAGGCTATGGATGTCAAAAAAAGAATGCCTGTTGGCAAAGAACATATCCTGAATGACGGCGATGTTATAGAGATAATGACTGCCAAATAGATAAAAATTTAAAGTTTGAGTCAAGAGTTAGCATATGAAACAGGTAATTATCGAACTGAAAAGCCTGGAGACGGTGAATTTTGAACCTAAGGGCTCTTTGGCAAAAATGAGTTTTTCATATGCTATTGACGGACGGAGCTTTACTAAGATGCTGAATTTTGATTTGAACAAAAAACCAGAGGTAATAATTAATGGGCTGTTGAATTTTGTAAAATCTGAAGCCAGTCTTGATACCGATGAAGATGATCTACTTGGAAGCATGTATGTTAAAAAGGTTGTCGATGAAGAAAAAATTGAAGAAAGATTGTTCATGTTTTTTTCCAAGATTGTTGAAAAAAATAAATTCATGAAAATTAACAGAACTCATTCAGATTATATGAAGCTATATCAGGAGATAAATGGGAGCAAAATATTCTTGAATAAAAATGATATCTTTAGGCGTTGAAGCAACTGCACATACTTTTGGTTTAGGCATTGTTAGCAAGAAAGAAATTTTTGTTAATGTTAAAGATAGTTACACTACTGAAAAAGGTGGCATAATCCCGATGGATGCTGCAAGGCATCATGAAAATATCAGTGATGCACTAATTAAGAAGGCTCTTTCTGATTTTGAAAAAGTTGGAAAAAATAAGATTGACTTGGTAACCTACTCGAGGGGGCCTGGAATTGGACCATGTCTGCATGTTGCAAAAAATACGGCAAAAGAAGTTGCGGAAAGTTTGGGTGTGCCTTTTATTGGTGTTAACCACTGCGTTGCACATTTATCTGTGGGGAGCTTGGTTACTAATGTTAAGGATCCTGTACTACTTTATGCATCTGGTGCAAATACACAAATTATTGCCTATGAAGGCGGGAAATACCGAGTTTTTGGAGAAACACTTGATCAGGGAATTGGCAATTTTTTAGATTCTTTTGCAAGGCATATTGGACTTGGATTTCCTGGCGGTCCAAAAATAGAAGCTTTGGCAAGCAATAGCAAAAGATACATAGAAATTCCATATTCTGTGAAAGGGATGGATATTTCACTGGCAGGAATGTTAACCAATTTAAAAAATAAATTTGATTCTGGGAATTATAAAGTTGAAGACCTCGCCTATTCACTTCAGGAAACTGCATTTTCCATGCTAATGGAAGTTTCTGAACGTGCAATGGCACATTGTGGAAAGAAAGAGTTATTATTAGGGGGAGGTGTTGCATGTAACTCTAGACTGAAAGAAATGGCGGAAGTAATGTGTAAAGATAGAAATGCAAAATGTTTTATTCCGCCAAATAGTTTATTAGTGGATAATGGCGCAATGATTGCTTATCAGGGAATTTTAGAATATGAATCAGGAAGAAGGGAGAAAAAAGTTGAAATTAAGCCCTATGAAAGAACAGATGATGTAAAAGTTACATGGAAATAATCATACTGTTTTTTCAAGTATAAACCTAGAAGGAATGTCTTCTGTCCCGAGAGTAGCGCTAATTCTGAAGTTTTCAAAATTTGCCTCCAAAACAGGATTGTTATCACTTATCTTTTGTGATGATTTTTTTGCGATTAGTTTTATGAACTGATCCAGCTGCTGCCTGCCCTTAAATTCCAGATTAGTTATGTATTCTTCTCCACCTCTTGTTATTTTTATTTTAAGATTTGGTCCATCACATGTTATTTTTGTTATCTCACTATCATGAAGTAACGGATCTATAAGGCCAAAATTTATTAGGTGTTTTATTAGAAAGTATCTCAGTTTTGACGGGCTTAATTCATCAGGGTTGACTTTATTTCTTTTTGCCTGCTTTTTCATTAATTTTACAAATTTATTCTTATCATGAAAAATGGACTGATTTTTTTCAAGTATTGGCCTTAATGAATTTAAAACCTTTATTTCTTCCGGGCTGATGTTAGACTCATACACCATGTAGAATAATCCTTTCTTTACTGCATATGCCATTTCCTCTCCCGTTACTTTTGAGGTTATCAACCCTATTATCTCTTCTGGAATTTTTATCTGTGGTTTTATATTCTCTATCTTTTCTACCTTCTCTTCTTTTACCTGCTTGATCTCTCTTGATCCTCTTGGTTCAATATTCAATGTTTCCCGTGTTAACTGGAGTTCTGGTTCTATGGGAGATATTGCATCTAACTCATCTTCATCAAGCGGAGGAATATCAAACTCAGAGTTCATAAAATCCTCTGGACTTGTAGAAATAATTAATGCTTCTTTTGGCGGTGTTTTTCTTATGCTATGCTGATTTTTAATTGCACATGCGTGGATTAATTCTTTTGTAAATGTTTTAATTATATGTATTTTCTCTCCTGCTAGCGGATTTTTTATGTTAAAGAGTATTTCTTCTATCTCTTTATTTAAAGATTTTAATCTTTTATCAAGAATAAATGTTACATTACTCATCCTAAGTCTGTTTTTGGGAGTGGTTTTGGTCTCATGTTGGCTGGATTGAAACCTGAAGGTGTCTTATCTCTAATAAACCTCTCAATAAGAAGCAATCCTCTTGCCAAAACCTTATTTTGTTCAACCAGCTCACTAATCTGCTTTATTACTGGTTTTTCATCAAATGTTTCTGCAGCCTCAATATTCTTTGCTGCCTCTTCAAAAAGAGAAAGCATTCTGTCCATTCTGCGAGTCATCTTATTTACTGATTCCAACAGTTCTAGAGATACTTTTTCCAGTGCTATGTTGTGTTTTATTAATTCGTCAATCAGTGGCTCCGATGGAGAAATCTTTTTTGATGGCATTTTACTCCTTTTTACCTCTTTTTAGTGTGGGCTTATGAAGTTTATAAAATTATGGGTGTTGTTTTAGTTTTCTAAGTTGCTCGGATGTTTTTTCATAAACTTTGCCCATTAATTCCGCATCCTCAAATTGTTTTTTCAAGTCATACTGCACTTCTTTTTTTATTTTATATCTCATAAAAATTTGATTTTCTTTTTCACCTATTTTTTCAAAGTTTATTTTTTTGAATAATTTTTCAAGTTTTTTTGACGTGACTAATTCTATGTTTTTTGCATTCTTTGAAAAAAGGAATTCTATGCTTTGTTTTATAATATCTCCCACATCTCTTTCTGTTGTCGATTCAGAAAAGACCAAATTTCTTATTTGAGCCGATTCATCTCTGAATGCAACTGCATTTACATAAGAATTAATTTTGCTTCCATTCTTAGATATTATATGTTTCTCTCCCACAATTTCTGAAGCAAGACCATTTGAAATTTCTGAAGATATATCTTTTATCTTTCTATTTTTATTCCGTGAATCATTTAGTTTAAGAAATCTTGCCAGTTTGGATACTTCTATTTTTTGGGCCATGCATTTATCTGGTAATATAAGTATAAAAATATTAGTGCATTAAACTACATCATTCCGTCCATGCCGGGCATTCCTGATGGGACTTGAGGAGTCTTGCCTGAACCCGAAGAGGCAATAACATCGTCTATCCTGAGTATTAATTCTGCCACTTCTGATGCAGATTTAACGGCTTGTGTTTTGATTTTTAAAGGCTCTATAACCCCTTCTTTCCATGAGTTCATTATCTTTCCCGTAAATACGTTAATGCCTGCAAATTTATCATTTTTATCATGACTTGCCTTAAGGCTTGTTAACACGTCTATTGGATCCAGACCGGCATTTTCAGCTAGTGTTCTTGGTATAGACTCCATGGATTCTGCAAATGCTAAAACTGCCAATTGCTCCCTTCCTGATAAAGTGTTTGCAAATTTTCTTAGACCAACTGACACTTCCATCTCTGGAGCACCAGCACCGCCAACTACCTTGCCTTCCTTTAATGCTGATATTATATCCCCTATTGCATCTTCGACTGCGCGTTCCACTTCGGAAACAACATGTTCAGTTCCACCCCTTATCAAAATTGTTACGGCCTTTGGATTTCTGCATTCCCTTACGTATGTCATCTCTTCGTCTCCGACTTTTACTTCTTCTATAATTCCTGCATATCCCAGTGATTCTTTTGTTATTGTATCAACATTTGTAATTATCGCTGCACCTGTAGCTCTTGCAAGCTTTTCTAAATCTGATTTTTTAACACGTCTTGCTGCATATATCTTTGCTTTTGATAAATAATACTGTGCGAGATCATCAATGCCTTTTTGGCAGAATACAACTGTTGCGCCTGATTGCTCAATTTTATCTGTTAAATTTTTTATCATCATCTCTTCTTTTTTTAGGAATGCATCCATCTGATCAGGTGATGTAATCTGTATCTTTGCATCGGTCTCTGTATTCTTTATTTCAATTGCAGTATCTAACAAAAGCACTTTGGCTTTTTCAACAATTTTTGGCATTGCAGAATGAACACGCTCTTTTTCTATAACCAGCCCTCTTATCAGCTCTGAATTTTCTATGCCTGCACCAACTTTTTTTTCTATCTTTATGTCATTTGCAGATATTTTTCCATCTTCTGCAATTTGTGATACAGCATCCACAGCCAGTGTTGAAAGAAGCTCCTTTGCTGATTCGGCACCCTTTCCTGTCATTGCTGTCATTGCAATCTTTTTTAGTGTTGCCTTATCCTTTGGGCCTATTGGTTCTGCTATTCTATTTAGTATTTCATGCGCTTTTTCTGCTGCCATTCTGTACCCCTTTGATATTACTGTAGGGTGTATATTTTTTTCTATCAATTCTTCCGCATTTTTCAGCAATTCGCCTGCCAAAACCACTGCTGTTGTTGTTCCATCTCCAACTTCTTCTTCCTGTGTTTTTGCCACTTCGACTAACATTTTGGCTGCTGGATGTTCTATCTGCATCTCTTTTAGAATTGTTACGCCATCATTTGTTACTATGACATCTCCCATTGAATCTACCAGCATTTTATCCATCCCTTTTGGTCCTAATGTCGTTCTTACTGTTTCTGCTACTATCTTTGCTGCCAAGATGTTGTTTCTTTGAGCATCTCTTCCTAATTTCCTAGAATAGCCCTCTGGCAGGATGTATATCGGCTGATTTCCATTTGATTGTGTCATCTTTAAAACCCCATAATTACCACAAGATTAGTGGAAAAAACTGTGCTTTAAGCATATTTTGGTGTATATTTAAATGTTTTGTATGGTGGTGGCGCTGTCCTAAACCATCTTTAGACTATGCTAATCAAAAATATTCAATGAATATTTCCGGCATGATAATTTTTTAGAAAATTATGGTAGCCAAGTCTTGGAGTCTTTTAGTTTGTCTGGAAGATATTTATCAATAACATAATTTAATCCCCATTTTGCCAATGCCTGCTGCTCTGCTCTTTGACCCGATTTTATTTGTTGTTCAATTGCTTTTTGCCATTCTTTGTGATGCTGTACGAATGGATCATTTTTTATTGCATCTTTTGCCCGCTTAATATCAACATCCTTTAATGGGTGTGTTGGGAGTTTGTAATCTACAATATCCTGTGGTGTTATTCCTATGAATCTTGCCTGAGGCACGCAGAAAAATTCATTTAAATGTGCAGCATTACCTGACCCCACCTTTAATGTTCTGTAAATATTAAAGAATGCATACATATCCCCATCACAGAATGCATAAACTGGAATTTTCTTTTCATCTGAAAGTCTGCGGATGAATCTTCTGCATGCTCTTGTTGGAACTCCCCCCATTGAAATTAAAATACAGTTTGCTGTTTTCCAATATGCATGCTTGTTTAATCTTTCAAACATACCTGCTGTTTCTATTGCCAAGATAAATTTCGCATTGGTTTCAAATTTTAAATGTTCAACTGATGTTGGGACAGAATAAGCCCCTGAACCAAATTTGGTACAGTCTATTTTTAGTTCTTTTCCAGTGTTTGAATCTTTGTCTATTACTATTAGCCGGCCTGCAACAGCACCGCCTTTCTCTTCCGGAATAAAACCTAATCTTTCACGATTTATGGCAAACATAGCTTCCAAATCATCCATGACTGTATCTGATTCTGGCTGTTCTTTGAAACGCGCGTCACCCCAGTTCTTTGAAACATAATATGCTTCCCTTTTTGTTGCAATATCATCTGCTTTTAGAAGCTCTTTTGATAATCCCATCAGCCTTAATGATTGTGCAAAAGATTTTACAGTGGTAACATTTAGTGCTCTTTTTTTTACCTTTCCCACTAATTCAAAGAAACCTTTTTTTGAATCATATTTAACATTATTCAGCGCTCTTATTGGAAAATTCATTTCTGGCTGCTTGTTCTTTAGTATCTTATCATAAATATCAAAAGCAGAACTATCAATAACTCCAATAGTTTTCTTGTTTGCGTCATTAGTTTTCTTTTTGGTTGTCATCTTCTGCTTCCTTTGAGGATTCAAACTGTTTTTTTAGCAAGAGTTGTATTTCCTGTTCTTTTTTATCCGATAACTCCAGTATTTCCTGCAAGGCTCCACTTACATGTGGAATATATTTAATTATGTAAGATTTTTTTCTTTCTACTTCTAAATCTTTTCTTTTTCTTCTTATATAAATGCCAAGTTTTCTTCCACATTCCTGCAGTGCTAATTTAATTTCTTTGGTTATCTCGGGATAATGGGCAATCGCTTCTTTTGATTCTGACGTAAATGGAACCCATACTGATGCTATATGTACTGTGATGATTAATGGTGCGGCTGGAAGGGCTCCTTTTGACTGTGAAATCCCATAATTCTTCCATGCTGTGCTGAGTATTCCTTTTGTAATTGTGCATGCAGACTGCATATATTGCAATGGCACCCTGTTTGCAAATCTCATGATTTTTGCGAGTTCTTCCTTTGGAAGCTCCCCCCCATATGCGAACGCACACTCTATCTGGAATGGCATCCCCCTGTATACTGTTGGTGGTCTTGTGGTTGCCGTATAAAATTCAGCAGGGATCTCTTTTTTTAACCCTTTGATTAAAATCTCTTCTGTTATTGGCGAAAGACAATTTGTTGGTGGAGCCATTATCTTTACTTTTTTTATTGCATTAAATAATGCGTCTGCCTGTGTGTGTATTATTGTGCTTGGTTTTACATTCACTGAAATGTTTGCCTTGTCACAAATTTCCTTTGCTGTGTTTGGTGATACTCTTGAGAATTCTGATGTAAAAAATTGTTGCAATGTTTTTGCTTTTGTTTGGTTTAACATCCTTAGCATGACACCAATTTCAACACCATATGGGTGGGGTTTTATTTCTAATGGCTCTTTTGGCAAAACATCTGTTACACGCTTGTATTTTATTGGCTTGTCATCTGGTGGAATATATGTTATGTTTGCATGCGGATTTGAGATTGCTGTTTGTTTGATATATTCATCAACACTGAGTTTCCCTCTTTGATATTTTCCTTCAAGTTCTATTTCAACTTTTGTTCCGTGATCCTTGTTTGTCCATTCTATCTCCTTCTCCTGAACAATCTCTGGCTCATTATTACTAATGTCTATGTGAAGCTCGTAGAAATGCGCAGGTCTTTTTGGAGATATTCTAGATGTTATTTTTGATGATTTTCCGGTAGTTAGCTGTCCGTATAATACTGATGCGGATACTCCTATTCCCTGCTGTCCCCTGGACTGCTTCATCTTTGAGAATTTTGATCCGTAAAGAAGTTTTGCAAAAACTCTTGGAATCTGCTCTTTTACAATGCCTGGGCCATTATCTTCCACTATTATCACAAAACGATTTTCCTCTTTTGGATTTTTTTTTATTTGTATAATTATTTCTGGAAGTATATTTATTTCCTGGCATGCGTCGAGAGAATTATCGACCAATTCTTTTATTGTTGTAGAAAGTGCTTTTATTGGATTGTCAAAACCTAAAAGATGTCTGTTGCGCTCAAAAAATTGTGATACTGAAATTGCTTTCTGCTCTTTTGCTAATCTTTCTGCGTGGTTTTCTTCTTCTGCAACTTTCTTAGCCATTTGAGGTTGTTTTTCAAATCTGTTTATAAATGTTTTTATACATCAAAATATTTTTTTTGTTCTCTTTCGATATATTTGTAAACATTCCCATGCGGTGAACCTTTCAAAAGCTTTTGAATTGCTTTTTTTGCTAAAATAACTTTTTCTAAGTTTCCAATAATTGCAACTGTTTTTCCATAAACAGATATTGATGTACCTGTTAGTGTTTCAAACATTTGTCTTGCTTTGCCACCACTTCCAATTATTCTTGATCTCATTCTTGCCATGTCTTTTTCATTTCTTGCATAATCTTTCATTGAAATCATCTCAAAAATAAAATTCTCATCAAGTAGCAGTAATGCAATTTCAGGATTAAACCCCCGCCCTACTGCTGTGATTATTGGGACTGCATTAAAGCAGTTTATGTTTTCATTGCTTGAGATTACTACATCTCCCAACTTAGAAATTCCTATCTTTGTCTTTGTTTTTCTTTCCAGAAGTTTTTTAGTGACACCTTTAGTCCCAATAAGGACTGCTACCCTTTTTTGCGGTATTTTTAGTTCCTGTGAAAATATTTTAGAATTCATCAAATTCTTCTACTTCCTTTATTAAGCCTCTTTTTCTTAGCCACTGTACCTGTGCTGGCTTGTACTTGTAGATTATATCTCCCTTATCATCTCCCCCAAGCTCCCATGGTTCTACTAAAACTGTGTCTCCCTCACGCACCCATAGTTTTCTTTTCATGCGTCCAGGAACCCTGCATAATCTTGTCCTGCCGTCATAGCATCTTACACGCATTTTTGATCCGCCTAATCTTTGTTCAATGGTTCCAAATACCTGCCTTCCTCTTGGAGTTTTAACTCTATATGTTTCCTCGCTTGGCTCTGGAGGCGCACCTTTTTTTGCTGGTTTTTTAAAACTCTTAAATGTTCTTTTTGGTTTTTTTTTGAAAAATGCCATGTGCATCTAATGGTGGAAATCTGGTTTATAAAACTTGTGAGAGTGTAAACAATGTTATTCTTTTACATTTGTATGAACTTTTAAAAATATGATAATTACAAGAACAATCAGAATTACATTGAGAGAAGTTGGAATAATCCCATATTTTGCAGTACATACTGAATCCTTGCATGTTCCGGAAATACATGATATGTCCTTTTTACATACTGCTCCGTTTTCTCTTTGTTCTACTAAGTTACCCTCTGATTCACAATATGACTTATCTATTATTTCATTTATTTTTAGACAGACAACTTTATCTTCCTTATCAACATACAAGCAGCCAAATGGACATTCTGCAGAAGATGTGTCTTGACCTGGCACCTTTTTTGGCGGTTCCTGATTTACAGTCTGGTTTGTTGTTGAGTTTGATACATCTGTGCAGTCTTTTGAACAAGATCCACCACAGTCTACCCCTGTTTCGTCTCCATTCTGTATCCCATCAGAACATGTTCCTTCCTGTAGTGTAGTTGTGGCTGTTGACCCGCTTGATTCGAGCAGTTCGATATTCACATTGGCAAATCTTTGTGATAGTGGGTAATTTATTTCAAGCTCTTCCGGTGTTCCTGTGTTTATGTTTGTAAGAATGTATTCAATACCATAGTCTGACATACCTGTCATTTTTTCTCCAAGATTGTAAAGAACAATATTTGTAAAGCTGGTGGATGTAACACCCACTTCCGTGCCACCAGTTATTTCGAATGTTATTGCTTCATCTGATGATGACTCTTCAAATGAAGATGCTAATGTTGTTAATTTTAATGTGTATGATGCTCCTGGACTGTTTGTTGTTCCAAGATCCATTATGCCTCCACCATATACCACCATGTCTATCTGGTCGCTTGCAATATCTCCATCTTTGTTTTGATCAACTGCGAGTCTTGTTGCTGTTGCATTTTCTATATAAAAATCAAACCCATTACCTCCGACAGTTATAACTCCCTGCCCTTGAGCACCAGAGACATTTGATGAAGAATATGTTGCCGTGATTGTATCTGTTGAATCTGACAACATCTCATTGAGGAATATCTTTTTATTTGTAGTATCAACATTGTTATACTTCAACACATATGACTTATCATTTTTTCCAGCTCCTGTTGAGAGTATGAAATAATCACCTACTGGTATTACAAAATCACCTGTGCTTGATCCTTCAACTATTCTGAATGCATTTGTCTCGTCTCCCAGTGTCCCCCCTGCAGTGTAGAACGGGAACTTGTATTTCTTTTTGTCTTGATTCTCAAAATAAATATCATAGTTTGAACTGCCTGATGACTTTATCTTTATGTTAGACTCTGCTACTTCATTAAATCCTTTGTTATTTATGTCCCAGTTTCCCAGCAATAATCTTTCGTCTGAAAGTTTCTCTGAGAGACTTTCATCAGAGCCTATGTAAACTTCTGCTGGTGCCAAAAACCTGAGTTTTAAAGATGTCATTTTAAAAACATCCGATGTTACAGTTCCTTTTATAGAGACCAATCCGTCCGATATCTTTTTCTTGTTTACTGAATATCCCTGTTCAAATGCGTCGTCATTGTAATGGTCTTCAAATTTTACTGTTTGTGATCCTATAAATATGCCCACCATGTTTGGTGCTGAACCAGATGATTTTATCACCCTCCTTATGCCTATGACTGTCCCATCAGCAAGCTCGTATGTGTCATCCTCTTCGAGTTTCCCTATATCCTCCCCATTTATTGCCAATGTTGCGGCAATTGGCGTGTTTGATATAGTCTTTACATTAACCTCATATTTTTTGTTTCCGAGCTGATAAATGACTGTTTCCCCTTCCTTTATGAAATTGGATGCTGCACTTGTTGACATGAGCAACGTTACTTTGGAAGATGATGTGTCAATGCTTGTATCAATTATTGTGTATGTATCTGCAAAAATCTTTAATTTTGCATCATCATAATCATCGAGATTTTTTTCTGTTATGGTGCTTTCAAATCCTTCTTTAAATTCCAGTTCATACTCTGCAAAAGCATCAGTTGATGTTGTTCCGCCTGCTATGTAAATAAATGAATCTATAACCTCTCCATTTGATTTTATGTAGTTTATCTTTGGGGATGTTAATGTTGCTGCGGCATTCCCAAATCTTATGTACTGCTTTGTTGATGTTGTTCCCTGATCAGTGCTTATACTTAGTCCTTCCAGCTGCGTTAATTCTGTAGAAGTGATTACTGGAATTACATCACCAAATTCCTCATTTATCTCCAGCTTGTCTGAGTTTTCATTAAAATTATATATTTCGGCAGAAACAGAGAATGTATTTATCAGAATGAATACTAGTACTAATATTTGCCAACGCATGTTTTATCTCCCCTTTAATTAAGTCTAAATAATACTGTGACCCTATAAATATTTTTGCTTGTCTGTCTGTTCTTTGAAAATAGTGTTTTTGTCACTAATATTTTTCCTTCTTTGAATTTTGCCCTTAATTTTTTTCCAATAGATGTTGCAAATTTTCTTGATGATACATATATGTCCACACCGGTCTTTAGCTCTATTACTTTTGATATTCTGACTTTTTCATTGTTATCTATTCCATTTATTACATATCTTATTACCTCTTCATTATATGGTCTTATCTGTATTTTCGCCTCGTAATAATCTATGTGTTTATCCCCTGGGGGTTTTTCCCTGTAAGTAATATTACTATGCTGAGTAGAACTGGGCATGTTTTACACCCCCTATTGTTATGATATGGCCTTCTGAAATTATTTTTGCCTCGATGCCACATGAAACCGATTCTTCGCCAAAAAGGTTTGCATTGGATGCACTCTTTAGGAGGTTTATCACTTCATCTTTGTTCATTAATTTCCCTTTGTAAAATTCCGGCTGTATTACCGCCTGTCTACCTTCTCCGTTAACAGTTTTTCCTAGAAGTGACTTGTCACAAACTGCAATTATTTCAGTATGCTCTGATCTGTGAATTTTTACGTACATCATATTTTTGATTTTATGGGGTGTTTTGCGCCACATGCCGTGCATTTTAATAACATTATTCTGCCATCTTTGATTATTTTTGTATCTGGCTTCTTGCATTCATTGCATATAACAAAATCTTTGCAGTAAAGCATTATTTTTTTATTTATAATTTCTGAAGAAAGTTTTCTTCCGAGAACCAGCCTTGGCCCATCCATTACGGCAGGAGTTGCCAGCTCTCTCTGGAGGAATTTTAACAGCTGTTCAAGTGGTCTTCCTAATTTATCAACAATTTGCTGGAAGTTGGACACTACTGTCTTGTTTCCCTGAATATGACCCTTTACTGCTGGTATTTCAAACCTAGATTCTGCTGTTTGTATCTCTGGGAGTTTTTCTTTTGCTTCCTTTAATAGCGTTAGATAATCCATGGAAAGGAATTAGAGAATAGTCTTTTAAGGGTTTTGGGTCAGATTATCTTGTAATGCCCTGGCTTGTTTTCGTAAATTTCCCCTTCAAGTATGAGCTCCTTTATCACTGCCTCTGCTGTGGTGTCATCTTTTTGAATTTTCTTTGCTATTGCTGATGTTTCTATTCCACTTTCTTCATCTTCTGATAAAAAGTCTATTACCCTTTGCCTAAGCTCTTCGTGTGCTGGTTCTCTTGGTGTTTCTTTAATTATTGCCTGGACTGTCTGCATGTTTTTTTGATGCTTGAATTCTTCCGGTCTGCCTATATTTTTTAGAAGTTCGGATTTCCTTACCAGCTCTTCATTTGGATCCATTATTTTTCTGGTTATCTCTGGTGAAATATATATCTCTCCCTGATACTCCCTTAAGCGCCCGACTACCAAAACCATGTCTCCTTTTTCTATGTTTAACAAGGCATTTGTATCCTCATTGAATGCTTTTATTCTCATTGTTGCGGTTCCATCATCCAATGTAAATGAAAAATAATTTCCATCTTCACTTTTGAATATATCAACTACTGTGGCTATTACATTTACCCTTGAAATCCTTTTATTGTTTAACTCAACATAACTCGGAGAAAATCCGTCTGGAGATTTGGATCCCTGAACAAAATTACCATTGCTCAGATTAGAAAACCACATCTTATATGCAATCTGCCTTTGTATCTGCTGTGTTTCCATCAAATTTTGCTTATGAATCCCCTTCTTGGTTCATAAACCTCTCCTTCCCTTTTTAGTTTTTCTATTATTTCTTCTACCTGTGATTCAGAAATTTTCTTCTCTGTAGCTTCTGCAATTATGTCTTCCATTGGTATTGACTTTTTTCCCTTTGATTCGAAGAGGTTGATTATTTCCCTTACAGTGTGAATTTTATTTCTTGTTGATGCTGTAACTCCTGATGATATCCTATCAATGTCTATCTGTCCGGTCTCATGATCAAATCCTACCTGCATCAAACAATACTTCATAATTAATATTGCCTTTCTTGCATCTCGTCTTTCAACTTTTGTAGATAAGCGTATTCTTGCTGAACCTTCTGCCAGTCTTACTAATGACTCTAACTGTCTTGCTGAAATTGGAATTGGCTTTACAGCATCCGGATCTCCTGAAACAGATGAGTTTCTTAAATTAACATAAAAATTTTTTATTTCTTCTATTGCTCCTGCTGTTAACTGGGGGTTTATTTTTTGTTTTGCATGTGCAATATACTTTTTCATTAATTCTGAGCCTATTGGTGGCTCTTTAGACAACGGGCTGTGCTGCAATTCCAGAACATGTGTTGCTATCTGCCCATCCTTTTCCTTATTTGGGATGTCTCTTACTGGAAAGATCAAATCAAACCTGTTGATTAGCGCTGGTGGCAAATCTATTTGTGCTGCAATTGGCTGGTATGGGTCAAATCTTCCAAGCTTTGGATTTGCTGCAGATAATACTGAAGTTTGTGCTGTTAATGTTGCCTGAATATTTGCTTTTGATATTGTGACAGTTTGTTGTGCCATTGCCTCATGCATTGCTGATGTATCTTCTTCTGACATTTTGTCCATCTCGTCTAATAAGAGAAAACCACTGCTTGCCAATACAATTGCGCCGGCTTCGAGCGCCCAACCCCTCATGAATTCGTCTTTGACCACTGCTGCTGTTATTCCTGCAGATGTTGCCGCACGTCCGACAACATAACGCGCTCTTGGTGCCACTGTCTCTATAAATTTTATTAGGGATGATTTAGCTGCGCCTGGATCTCCAACAAGCAGAACATGTATGTCTCCCCTTATCTTTTGCCCATCACCTGTTATTTTTCTTACTCCACCCATGAGCTGGAGAATCAGTGCTCCTTTGATATCCTCATGACCTAGGATTGATGGAGCAATTGAAGCTGTGAATTTTTCATATATTCTTGGGTCTTTTGATAGTTCTTCAATCTTTACAATATCCTCTTCTGTTAATTCTATCTCCTCATATATTGTTTCAATGGGCTCTATATAATTTGCTTCCATGCACAAATCAAATCTTGTTGATTGCCCGCCTGTTTTTGAGGGAATAGGAACTTCCTTAACTGAACCGTAAACTATTACTTTTGAGCCAGGGGTTGTCTTTTTCTCCATCTTTGGCTCCACCAAATCTTCTCTTAAATAAACGGGGAGTCTTTTTGCCTGTTCCCCTCCCTGTAATGTATCTGTTGTTTCTTCTATAATTATCCTTTGTGAGTCAACTAATGTCTTGTCAATAAGCTTAAACCTTCCAACCCTTCCACAGGAACACCTATTTGGTTCTTTGAATTTTTCTTCAAATTGTGGGATGGTGATATTATTTCCACAGGAGGGGCATTCAAACTTTGCAGATACCATCTGTGGTCTTACATCTGACGATTGTCTTACTATACCTTCAAAGCAAATAAATCTGTTAATATGCTCACTACGAATATTTTTTATGTTAATGACCTGTGATTCTGGAAGGTTGTTGAATCTTACCTTGATGTACTTGTCAGGAATATCAAATTGTGCTAATGCTATTTCTGCAGACCTTATAGCATCTTCCGGTTCTGTTAAAAGCTCCTCCGCAAGAACTGGATCAAACATTGCAAGATTGTTAAAGTCTATTAAAATGTATTTTGCACCTTGTTTAACTAATGAGTGTATTTCTCTTTGATAGTTGTCCTCCAGAAATTTTTGGAACTTTTCTATCTGCTCCTGTGCATTTGTCAAACAGATACCCCCCTAAAATTTGATTAAGTTTTATTAAAGAAATTTGAACTTTAAAAGATTAATTGGGTTAAGGAGTATATGTAGTAAATGAGATAAGGGAAACTCCTTATCTCTTCTTCTTTAGAACAGCTATAAGCATTACCACGGCTTCCTTTAGCTTTGTTTCAGAACGTGTGCCTGTGCATACTATCTTTCCATTGCTAAACAGCAGGAATGTTGCTCTTGTTCCTGGTAGCTTATAAACCAGACCAGGAAATTGTTCAGGTTCATATTCCGTGTTTTCTAATTCCATAGCAAGGGAATTAAGATTTAGGTCCATACCTACACTTCCTGAACCAACCATATTTTGAACCTCTATCTTTGGCTGGATTTTTATCTTGACATTTACTTTTGCCAGGTTTTCTATTATTTTATTTATTGAATCTCTTACTTTTGTAAGCGATTTAGCACCTGTGTTGACAATTTTTCCAGATGAGAAAATAAGAGCAGAGGTTTTTGGTTCTTTGATTCTCATTATAAGCCCAGGGAATTGTTCAGGGTTATACTCTGTATTTGGCAGAGTTTCTGCTAGTCTAATCAGCGGTATATCTTGTCCTAGAGATGAAGAGCAAACTATGTTTACTATTTTTATATCTAGTTTTTTAGAACCTGTTTTTTTAGTGGTTTTCTTTGGCATTTTAACCCCCATTTTCTAATGCCCTCTTTTTTACTTATATATTGTAGTGGAATGATATTTAAAGGTATATAAATGTATGATGTCACTGATTAGTAATGGTAATAGTGGGATGTGGTAGACAGGTAGTTTAATCTTACAGTTTATTAAAGGCTATTTTGAATATTTTATCTCTTACCTTTTCTTCAGATGTTACATCATATTTTCCGGATAATTCTCCAAAGTCCAAGTTTACTGCTCCGACTTTTTCTTTTAGTTCATCTTTGAATTTTGAGATATCATAATCTGAATCGATTACTACAGATATTTCATCTGCCTTCACAAGATTTGCTTTCTTTCTTAATGCTTGTATTTTTCTTGATATTTCCCTGTAAAATCCTTCCTGCTCTAATTCCTTAGTTATTTTTGTATTTAATTTTGCTGTTATTTCTTCTTTTGAATCTTTTATTTCAATTTCTTTAATATTGCATTGTGACTTAATTATGTGTTCAAACTCTTTTATTCCCTTGTGCAGTGCTTTTGGAGCCCATACTGTTGCCATTGACAGCGGCCACCTTACGCCTATCTTGTTCTGTTCTCTTTCTGAGAGTATCTTTGATGTAATTTCTTTTGCTATTTCCATGGAATCTTCCAATTTTTTGTTGATTTCTTTTGGATTATGTTTTGGCCATGCTTCTAAGTGTATGGACTTTTTTGAAGTCGACATATTTATGTATTCTGAAATATATGGTGCAAATGGCGCCAATAATTTTGTAAGTATTGAGAATATTTCATTAAACACATATCCCAATGATGGATCTTCTACTGAGGCTCTGTCCCTTATTAATTTTATGTACCACCTTGAGACATCTTCGTTAACAAATTGTACAAACTTCTTTAAGCATTGATGATAATTGTGGTTTTCCAGTTCTTCTGTTATATCTCTTATGAGATTATTTGTTTTTGAAATAATCCATCTATCTTCAATAGGCAACATTGATGGTTTTTTTGAAGTTAATTCTGTCATGTCTTTTGTAAATTTGTGTGTGTTAAAAAGTATATTTAGAAATGGCAAAACTGATTCATTAACCAAATGTACCGAGAATCTTTTTTGATCTCCTGGAGATGTCATGAACATTTGCAATCTTGTTGCATCTATTCCCACAGAATCAAATATCTCATTTGGGATTAATACGTTGCCCTTGGATTTTGACATTTTCTCGCCCTTTTCATCCACTATGTGGCCTGCACAGACTACTGATTTAAATGCTGGTTTGTCAAATAGTGCCGTTGCCAAAACATGCAGTGTGTAAAACCACCCCCTTGTCTGGTCTATTGCCTCTGAAACAAAATCATATGGGAATCTCTTTTCAAAATATGTTTTATTTTCGAATGGATAGTGTAGCTGTGCAAATGAAGCTGATCCTGAATCATACCAGCAGTCTATCACATCTTCAACTCTCTTATATTCCTTGTTATTCTTCTTTATGATTATGTTGTCCACTTCTGGTTTATGCAGGTCTTTGATTTTTCTGCCTGAAAGTTTTTCCAGTTCTTTTATAGAGCCAATGCAAATTTCATCTCCCTCTTTTGATCTCCAAATTGGCAACGGTGTTCCCCAAAATTTCTTTCTTGATAATGCCCAATCTCTTGCTCCCTCTAGCCAGTTGCCAAATCTGCCTTCTTTAATATGGCTTGGGTACCATGATATTTTTTTATTATTTTTTAATAATTTGTCTTTTATTGCTGTTACCTTAACAAACCATGAATCCGTTGTGTAATATATCAGGGGAGTATCACATCTCCAACAGTAAGGATAACTGTGAAGATACCTTTCTGTTTTGAACAATTTCCCTTTTTCTTCTAGATAAGCTATTATCTTTTTATCTGCATGTTTTACAAATAAATCTTTGAAGTCTGTTACTTCTTCTGTAAACTTCCCGGTTTCAGTAACCGGCTGTATGAACGGGATGTTATTTTTTTCGCATGCTAAATAGTCATCTTCGCCGAAAGCAGGTGCCATATGAACCACACCTGTGCCTTCATCTGTTTTAACAAAATCACCGCCTATTATCGTCCATGCCTTTGTATCGCTGAACTTTGCAGTGAAATAATCAAACAACGGAATGTATGATTTTCCTATTAGCTCCTTTCCTTTAATTTCCACCATTATCTTTGCATCATTAAAATACTTGCTTACAAGATCTTTTGCAAGAATGTAGGTTTTATTATTGTGTTTTACTTTTGCATAGATAATCTCTGGATTAACTGCCAATGCTAAATTTGAAGGCAATGTCCATGGCGTTGTGGTCCATGCAAGTACATATGAATCTTCATCTTTTAGTTTAAGTTCTACAACAGCTGTAGGATCTGTAACATCTTTGTATCCTTGAGAAACCTCATGGGAACTTAATGGAGTCTCACATCTTGGACAGTAAGGGACAACTTTTCTCCCCTCATACAACAACTTTTTATTGTAGAGTTCTTTTAATGACCACCATATACTCTCTATGTAACTATTGTCTAAGGTCCTATATGGGTTATTTAGATCTATTAAATAGTTTAATTTTTCTGTATTTACCTCCCACTCCTTGATATAACTAAACACACTATTCCTGCATTCTTCTATGAATTTTTTTACTCCGTAATTCAGAATGTCTTTCTTTGAATTTAATCCAAGCTTTTTTTCTATCTGCACTTCTACAGGGAGACCATGACAATCCCATCCCCCTTTTCTTGGAACTGTAAATCCCGACATGAATTTGTATTTGCAAAAGAGGTCTTTCATGGTCCTCATTTCCACGTGGTGTAATGCAGGGGGAGCATTCGCTGTTGGTGGTCCTTCCAAGAATGAGAATATCTTCTTCTTTGAATTATATTCAATTGTTTTATTAAGATTGTTTATAGAATTCTTCCAAAATTTCTGTACTTCCTGTTCCACCTGCTTGAAGTCGTACATAGTGTTTAACTCCATTTATTGATGGTTTAAATAGGTTATGATGAAATCTTTCTGGAAAATATTGTTTATATATCTTGTACTTACCCTCTAACCCAATAAAGCTTAAAAATCGTGTTCTGTTTTTTTAGTTATATGGATGATTCTATGAAGATATGGACTGAGAAGTACAGACCGTCTAAGTTTGGCGAAGTTTTTGGGCAGAGGGATATTGTAAAGAAGGTTAAGGCTTTGGCTGAAAATGGGAACATGCCACACCTGTTATTTTCTGGTCCGGCTGGTATCGGAAAAACTACTTTGGCATTGGTTATTGCTAAGGAAATGTTTGGAGAAAATTGGAAAGGAAATTTCTTAGAGACTAACGCAAGTGATGAAAGGGGGATAGATGTTATTAGAAATAAGATTAAGGATTTTGCAAGAACTAAATCAGTAAGTACTGAGTTTCCTAAGATTATTTATTTGGATGAGTGTGATAGCTTAACCAGGGAAGCACAACAAGCATTAAGAAGAACTATGGAAACTTATGCAGGAAGTGCCAGATTTATTTTAAGCTGTAATTTTTCTAGTAAGCTGATAGATCCCATTCAAAGCAGGTGTGCTGTTTTTAGATTTAAACCATTGGATAAAGAAGAGATTACTAGTGTCATAGATAATATTGCAGAAAAAGAAGGGTTAAAAATAAGTAATGATACAAAAAATGCGCTGTTTGATGTTTGTGATGGTGATGTTAGGAGAGTTATTAATACATTACAAAGTTGTGCTGTTTTGAACAAAGATATTGGTCCTGAGACTATTTATGAAGTCAGCAATTTTGCAAGGCCTAAAGAAATTGATGTGGTAATTAAAATGGCTCTGAACAGAGATTTTGAAAAATCTAGAAATAAATTATTAGACATTATGCTAACTAATGGATTAAGTGGTTTAGATATTATTAAACAGCTACAAGCTGAAATTATTAAATTAGATGTTGAGGGAAAGACTAAATTAGAAATGATAAAACTTTGTGGCGAGGCTGAGTTTAGGTTAGTTGAGGGCAGTGATGAATTCATACAGCTGGAAGCCCTGCTTGCGAGTTTTGGATTGTTACAATGAAACCGTGGTGTGAAAAATACAGGCCAATGGATGATGCCGAGCTAGCTACTGATCCGGTTGCTGTAAATGAATTAAAAGCTGTGATAAAGAAGAAGGGTATTGCTATGATTTATGGGAATAGTGGAACTTGCAAAACCTCAACTGTTGAAGCAATTGCCAACGGTGGAAATTATGAGATAGTTGAAATGAATGCCTCTGATTTTAGGGATTCTGAAAGCATTAAAAATGTTATTGGGGGCGGTCTTGGGCAACAAAGTTTATTTCAAAAGGAAAAAATAATACTTATTGACGAAATTAATGGAATAAGTGGCAGAGAAGATAGGGGTGGTGTCCAGGCGTTGTCAAAGCTTCTCATGAACAATTATTATCCTGTAATAATGACTGCTGAAGATCCTTATGTGAGCAAAATAAATGTCTTAAGAAAAAAATCAAAACTTATTGAGTTTAAACCAATTGATTCTGAAAGGATTGTTGGTGTTCTTAAAAATATCTGTGAAAGTGAAAAAATAAAATACAGTGATGAGTCTCTTAAGATAATTGCGAGGAGAGTTGGTGGAGATATTCGCGGTGCAATAAACGATTTGCAAATACATGCAGCAAATGGAATTTTAGAAGTCAGTGATGACAGCGAAGAGAATGAACGCGAGAGAGAAGGAAGAATATTAGAGGCTTTGATGCTGGTCTTCAAAAGCACTAAATGGGAAAATTTCCAGGGTGCTTATGATAATGTTAGAGTGGATCACAAAGAGATTATGTTATGGTTAGACCAGAATATTCCTTATGAGTATAGGGGTAAAGAGCTGTTTAGTGCTTACGATGCATTGAGCAGAGCCGATATTTTCAACAGAAGGATAATGAGGTGGCAATATTGGAGATATTTGGTTTATGTTTATCAATTACTCAGTTCTGGCATTGCTTTGGCTAAAAACGAAAGCAAAAAAGGTTTTGTTAAATACAAAAGGAGCAGCAGACCGCTGAAAATATGGATGAGCAATCAAAAAAATTTTAAGAGAAAGACTATTTCTGAAAAGGTTAGTAGCATTTTTCATACATCTATGAAGAGTTTTATTAAGGAAGATCTGCCTTATCTGAAATTGATGGCCAGACATAACAAACTACCTGAATTAAAGTTAGAACCTGAAGAAATTGAATGGTTGAAAAAATGAATACTCCTGCAGTAATTTAAACTTTTAATGAATTAAGCCTTTCTACCCTCTGCTCTGTTGAAGGGTGAGTTGAGAAAATATTCATCATCTGCCTTCCTGTAAAAGGATTTACAATAAATAAATGTGCAGTTGACTGGTTTCCAAATCTTAATGGAATTCTCTTCGAATATTCCTGCAATTTTAATAATGCGTTTGCTAAGTTTTTTGGTTCTTTTGTCAATCTTGCGGAAGTTTCATCAGCCATGAATTCCCTTGACCTTGAAATTGCAAATTGAATAAGCATTGCTGCTATTGGGGCGACTATTGCCAAAACTAATATCTGCAAAATATTTGAGTTTCCGTTGTCATCTCGCATACCTCCAAAAATAGCTGCAAATCTTGCCATTGATGCAGTATACATGATAACTGTTGCCATTGTTGCTGCTATTGTTGAAATTAAAATATCTCTGTTTTTTACATGCCCTATTTCGTGTGCCAGTACTCCTTCCAGCTCTTTTTTGTTTAGTAACTTTAAAATTCCCTGTGTTACTGCAACGACTGCATTTTTTGGATTCCTGCCTGTTGCAAATGCATTGGGTGTTTCTGACGGTACAAGATAAATTTTTGGCTTGGGAATGCCTGCTTTCTTTGAGATATTTTCTACAATTTTATGTATTTCTGGGGCTTTTGATTTTTCTAATGGCTTTGCCCTGTATACCATAAGAACCATTTTGTCTGAATAAAAATATGAGAAAAAATTTATTGCCAATGCTAAAATCAGCGCTATTGTTAGACCTGCTTTTCCACCCAAAAATCCACCTATTGTTAATATGATGCCTGAAAGGATTGCAAGCAATACGAATGTTTTGAGTTGATTTATTAGCATATCAATAATAGCCTATTTAGTTTTAAATATTTAGCGGTTAGTCTGTTATTACGATTGGCTTTCCAACAAGCTCCTTTATCTTGGCTATGATGAATTCTGCCTGTATTTTTGGGTTGATTGTATCTGGGGATATTCTTGGTCCCAAATCAATCATCATATCTGCTGCATAAATTATTTCTGCGAGAATATCTCCTTCATAAAAATAATAAAAAAGATTTCCCGCTATGTTTGTTATATCAATCGCTTTTTCTTTTATTTTTTTTGACTGCCTGTTTTTTTGAGATTCTTTTATTATCTCTTCCGCCAGTTTTTTCATAATTCCCAGCTGATCCATTGCTTCCTTTAATCTTTT
>JAUYMN010000015.1 GCA_030699455.1 Nanobdellota archaeon
AACCCTTTCCTCAAAATTGTCCTCAAGCAAAGATGTTTTATTAATCACTATACAAGGATGACAAATAAAAAGGCTTAAAAAGGCTTAACTATTTTAAATCTTTATGACAATTCATATTCCAAGAAGAAAAATAGAAACTAAACGTGAAACAATAGTTAGATTACCAGATGGACATTATGCCTTCCCTAACCAAATTGCACCCTTTCAAACAGATGCAGTTGTAAATCTAGAAGATTATGCTTTAATAAAACAAGGGAGTTCTGCAGAATGTATAATCTCGATGAAACAAGAATTGGGAGTATTGAATAGCTTTGATGCAAACAGAGAAGCATTAAGGAGGGGATTATTTATTCCACCATTGGCATTATTCATGCCACATTACCGCAATGTTAATTTGTCACAACAAGGAAAAGGAGTAATATATGATGCCACTGGAAAAATAATTACAGGGTATAGGCTTCATGATTATTCAACAAAAATAAACACAGAATGTTGGGTTAGTTTAAACGATTATTTTTTCAGGGAAGCTGAAGGTGGCTTTTTAGACCTGACTTTATGCAAAATAATAGGGTTTGATGACGAGAATAATCCTATATTCAAAAAGTCTCCGCTAGAAAAATGCCTGGAAAAAGATTGCTGGGCAGATCTAGAGTCGTTAAATCAGCAAGGTCTCCCAACCAAGGAATCTCCAATCATGCTGTCTGAGGCAGGAAAGTCCATTTTTTTTCATTTTCCAAAACATAACTCTGTCGCGAGGTTCGGTGCGGATTCGAACGGGATATACCTGAACTGTTTCAGGGATCCGCAGTACTTGAATTCCGACCTTGGGGTATTTTTAGCTACTGCAGGCACAAAAAAAATTTAGAACATTAGTGATATTTAAAATAAAATATGTTTCTAACCATTCACTTATTTAAACCAATAAATCCAGTAGCTATTTAAAACATATAAAATAACAACAAAAAAATGTACACTTTCGAAGAAGAAAAGCTAATTCAGGAAATTAAAGAAAAAAACCTAAAAAGAATTTTATTGCAGATGCCGGAAGGACTAAAAAAAGAAGGATTAAGAATAGCACAATTAATAGAAAATAAAACTAGCTCAGAGGTAATTCTTTCAGGAGAACCATTATGGGGAGCTTGTGACATAGCAATCTTAGAAGCAAAATCTTTAGGTTGTGATGGAATTGTTATTTATGGCCACGCGCCATTCATGAATATTGACTTTCCAGTAATTTATTTGGAAGCAAGATATGAAAAAGATATAACTTCATTATTAGAAGAATCATACACCTCATTAAAAAAATTCAAAAAAGTAGCATTAGCAACTTCAGTCCAGCATATTCATCAAATCCCAAGAATAAAAGAATATCTTGAAAATAAGAATCTTGAAGTAATAGTTCCTGAAAAAAAAGGACATGCTTTTTATGATGGACAGGTATTGGGGTGTGAGTATACTTCATTCAAGAATATTAAAGCAGATATAATATTAATCATAGCAAACAGATTCCACGCATTAGGTGTTGCAATGTCTGTTAACAAACCAGTTATTTTGCTGGATCCATTTAATGAAGAAATAATCAGCATGGAAGAAGAAAAAAACAAAATACTAAAACAAAGAGCAGTTGCAATAGAAACAGCAAGAGAAGCAGATAAGATAGGAATTATCATAGGAAAAAAAATAGGTCAAAAATTTGGTTCTTTTGATACAATCAAAGAAAAGATAAAAAAACTGGAAAAAGAATGTGTTTTAATTTCAATGTCAGAAATAACAAATGACAAGCTAATCAATTTAAAAGACATAGGCGCTTTTGTGGAGTTAGCCTGCCCAAGAATAGCGATAGATGCCGCTTCACTATTTGATAAGCCATTATTAACAGCAAGGGAATTCTCAGTCTTGTGTGGAGATATTGCATGGGAAGATCTTTTAGAAAAAGGATTTCTTTAATTAAAACCCAATAACCCTTTCATCTCGGAAGTATTAACAACCTCCTGATTTTTTAATTTCTCATTATCAGACCAAATTACACTTCCAGAATATGCAAGTGCACAAGCAAAAAACAACACATCAATATTTTTTACTATTTCTTCCCTTTCATCCTTTCAACTTTAGCCTTTTCAGAAATAATGCCACTATTTCCAGTGGGATCTTCAATTACAATCGTTAATGGAACATCACCACATTCAACCTTCCATAACCTTTTCAACAGATTTTTTGCATTTTTTCTTTCAGTCTCATCATCAGAACTATCTCTTCTTTGCTCAATAACTCTCTTGAATCTATTCAATAAGCCCTCAATATTAGAAACATAGCCATTGGAAGCAGGTCCAGGCCTTACATCAATTTTTAACCCAGGTATTTTTACACTGGCAGTTGAACTCTTAACAACACGAACATCCAAGTCTTTCTTGCTCTGAATCTCAAAAGTAATCCTGCATGGATCTTTAATACTCATGGATTCAACATCAGATTTGCTGAAACTACAGTTACCACAATTCATTGAGAATACAAGAACTTTCCCAAAATAAGGAATATCCAATTCATCCTGCATTAAAACAAGTTCCTTTTTACCGCAGAACATACACATCTGACCTTTTAGTTCGTCCATAAATTTAGAAAGAAAAAGCTGCTTAAAAAGATTATCCTTTAACTTCTTCAGTTTGTCTATTCCTATGAACTCTTGCAAAAGCGGGAGTGACAACAATCCAGTCTTCAGAAATTCCGGCAATATCTCCCTCAATGGCATCACAGGTTTTTTTCAACTTGTTAATAGTCCTTTTTAGCTCAACAATATCCTTGTCTTTAAGGGGCTTGATGTTTATCAAAGCAATTGTATAGCCTTCTCTCAAGGCATTCAATGTCTCTTTAATATCCTCAAAATTGTTTACAATAAAAGATTTGACAGAAATCTTCGAATGTTTTCCAGTATGTTTTGCAGGATCAATTTCTACAAACTCATCCTCTCCATACATATCCTCAAATTCATCAGTCCTTTTTCCAATTCCTAAAGAATCTTTTATTCTCGAAAACATTGCCATTCTGAGATTACTAACCATGAGTGGTATATAAAAATTTCTGTGTGCTACTACTTACTTTCCAGAGCACTGATTGCACTCCAAAGTTGAGTTCTGGTGAACATGGGAATATTAGGGTCATTGGATAATTCATCTAAAAACTGTATTGCCCTGTCAACAACCACATCAGAAGAATCCTGATTATCCTTTAAACAGCAGATAGTTTCATTAACCTTAAACCTTACATTCTTTGGAACAGTAGAATCATCCCCTATAGATGAAAGTAAACCTAGAACCTGCTCAATATCTTCCATTTGTAAATTCTCCCAGCACAAGATGCCTAAGAACAGGGTTATCTATTTAAAAAATTAATTGTTCTTTTGACTATGATTCATGCTTGCTATCAGCTTTGCTTGTATGTCTTCAAACTGCTGTCTGAATGATTTTTCCTGTTTTTCCATACTTTCCAGCCTTATCTTTAAGAGTTCAATCTTATCGCCCAAATCCTTGACAAGTTCATCCTTATTTGATTCAATCATGACAGGTCCAATTATCCTAAACGGTTTTCCAGAATAATCTTTGAGTTCTTTGATGGAATTCTCAGATTCAAGAAGCTGCATTTGCATATTTTGCTTTTGCATCTCGATACCTCTCAAGTTCTGCTCAATACCTTGCAATTGAGATATGTCTTCCTGAATATTTTTTTCTTTCATTTTAAACTGCCTTTACTTTTGTAGAGATTGTTCTCTCTTTATATAGCACCTTGTAACCGCAATAAGGGCATCTTATTTTTTTTCTGATATAATCCTGCTTAACCTGTTTGCCGCACTGAAAACATTTGTAGCTTGTCATGGTATGTAAGCACCCCCTGTGAATTTGGAATTGCATTTCTTGCATGAAAATATTCCTAATGAAACTCTTCTGACTTTTAATTCCCCACAGTAGGGGCACTTATGCTTATTCTTTTGTTTTAGCTCAATAACATTAACCCTTCTTCTAACTTTTGTCCCATACCTTGCTCCAAATCTTCCTGCCGGTCCTTTTGTTTGTGCCATTATCTGAAATAGTCTAAATATGCTTTTTAAAGGTTTCTTATGAAAAAATGAGGCCGCGAGGATTTGAACCCCGATCTACAGGTCCCAAACCTGTGATGTTAATTCCTCGCCTTAAGATATATTCTTCCTAAGACTCCAAGTTGCACCACGGCCTCATCGAATGAGACACCACCAAACACTATTTATAAAAGTATTGACGAGGTTCATGCTAATGTCTGTTTTGACAAAATAGCTTCTAAAGTAATTAAAAATTCAACTGGCAACAAGGTTATTTTTTTACCCCTTTTGGTTTTTCCGTACTAGCTTCTTCTTTTTTCTCTTCTATGCCTTCTTTCTTTTCTTCAGCCTTAGGCGCCACTTCTGCTTCTTTGCTCTTCTTCTTTGCAAATGCCCTGTCAAGTCCGACCTGAACCTCAGATAGTTGCTCTTTTAATTCATTCAACTTTTCCGGACTCACTTCAATTTTCACATTATTAATAGCATCATCAAATACACCGTCATCCATTTTTTTATTGAAATCAGTTGATGTCATACCTTCAACAAGCACACCCATGCTATTGCATGTGCCGGCAACAGATTTTATAGCAGATCTTAAATCAGTAGTAAACAAACTTTCTTTTTTCATCTGTGCAACAGCAATTAACTGTTCAATAGATATGTTTCCTGACTTCTTCTTCTCAGGTTCACCGCTTCCCTTGGCAAGATTAAGCTTATTTTTAATCAGTTCAGAAGCAGGCGGGCTTTTGACAGTAATGTCATATGTCTTATCCTTTTCATTTATTTTTAATTCAACAGGAACCTTCAATCCCTGAAATGTTTTTGTTTTATCATTGATATCAGCCAGTATTTTTTGCATATCCATTTTTAGAGGTCCAACTGTCTGTGCCATAGCAGGACTGGTGCTGGCTTTTCCGCCTTCTACCATTAATTTTATGTTTGCCATTTTACAAGTTTATCTGGAAGTCATCATCATCACTTAAATCAACATCATCTGTGACTCTCTTGTCCTTTTTCTTTTTATTTTCCTCTTCTCTTTCCTTGTCTTCTTTTATAACATCCTCAACAGATTCTCTTATTTCAACAGTTTGTTCAGGAACACTTTCCCTGTTCATAATCTTCTGGGCATCTGACTCATCCCTTCTTATAACTTTTACTGAATCCATCTTTACAGTAATTGGGATTGGCACTGCAGCTTCTAAAAGTTCAACAACAACTTCATCCTTAGCATGGTCTATCCTTGAAACCTTAGCCTCTTCTCTCTTAAATGGTCCACTTATAATCTCAACAATATCTCCTTGCATTATGTTAATCTGCTGTTTTACCTGCTCCAACATATGTTCAATTTCCTTGTACTCAATAGGATTAGGTAGCAAGCCCCGGGCATATGGTACTTTTTGGTATGACTCCTCAGCAACCTCACGACTGTCAGCTTCCAAGAAGATATAACCCCTCAGTCCATGCGCCTTTATTACGGCATATACAGAAAGGCCTCTTTTTTCTATATTTGCCTTTATGAAGTCAAATACTTGGTCTTCCCTGTTTGATGTTGTTCTTAAAGCATATATTGCCATTTTAACCGATTATCTGCCACGCTATTTGGATTATGAAACCAATAATACCTATTATAAGTATTCCTATCCCACTAACTTTCACTATTACCTTGAATTCCTCCATGGATGGCTTCTTGGTCACTTTAAAGACCCTTATAGCTTCATGGAAGAATGATATTAGCTTGTTTACCACAGCATTTCAAGCTGTAAATGGTTTTTAAAGGTTTTTGTTTATTTTCTGACTTCAGCAATTTATGAATAAACTCAGCAAAACGCACCGAACGACACATTAGTGAGATATATAAATAACAAAAAGATTGCACATGTATGAAACCTAAGACAGTATTCATAACTGGAATAAGCCGTGGAATAGGGAATGGTTTGGCAAAAAAATTTTTGGAAGAAGGCTATTATGTTATCGGCACATCTACCGCTGGAAAAGGAAACATAAAAAATGAAAATTTAAAATCTTTAAGGCTAAACTTATCTTCCGAAAAAAGCATAAACAAGTGTGTTGAAGATTTCAGCAAATTAAACAGAAAAATTGATATTCTGATAAATAATGCAGGAGTATTGCTTGATGAGTTTGAAACTTTATTAAAAATAAATCCATTGAGAGAATCATTAGAGGTAAATCTCATCGGAACAGTAAGCTTAACAGAAAAGTTATTACACTTCATGAACAAAAAAGGAACAATAATTAACATTTCTTCTTCAGCAGGCTCTTTTGAACATACACGCTACACAAAATATCCGGCTTACAAAATTTCAAAAGCTGCATTGAATATGTACACAAAAGTTTTATCAATAAGATTAAAAAAAAGAAAAATTTTGGTGGCATCTATTCATCCAGGATGGGTAAAAACCGACATGGGTGGGGCAGAGGCAAATTTAAAGCCGGAAGAAGCCGCAACAAATATTTACAACAGAATCATCTCTTTGAAAGAGACAGGTCAATTTTGGTTTGGGCAGGATAAGTTTCCTTGGTAAGGCAAATTCAAAACTCATCATTAAGGAAATCAATGCCTAATTCTCTTTCTATTTCTTTTTTGGCTCTTTGAGCACTGTTATGAGTTCTTCCAGTTATTTGTCCGCTACTTACACCTGTAACAATCAGCATAGTCCTTATGGTTTTGCTCAAATCATCGGATATTTGTGCACCCCATATAATCCGCGCATCATCACTTAACTGTTTAGATACGCTTTCAACTACAGTTTTTGCTTCATCAAGTGTCATATCAGGACCACCCGCAACATTAACTAATGCACCATTTGCACCGCTAATGTTAATATCTAGCAGCGGATTTGTCAGTGCTTTGTTAACACTTTCAATCGCCCTGTTTTCTGAATCGCTTTCCCCAACACCTATCATTGCAACACCACCGTGCCCCATTACTGTTTTGATATCTGCAAAGTCAAGATTAACTAAGCCTGTTTTTGTAATTAGTTCAGCTATACCCTTAACAGCGTTTGTTAATATTTCATCAGCAATCTTGAACGCAGTTTGCAAAGGCAAATCAGGGGCTAATTCTAATAATTTATCATTAGGAATAACAATTAAAGTATCAACATTTTTTTCAAGTTTTTCAAGCGCATTCATGGCATTCTCATACCGGACTTTTCCCTCAATTTTGAATGGAATCGTCACAACAGCAATAGTCAATGCGCCCAACTTTTTTGCTTGTTCGGCGATTATTGGAGCACTTCCGCTACCGGTGCCACCACCAAGACCGCATGTAATAAAAACCATATCAGAACCCTGTAGCTTAGCTCTTATTTCATGCTCACTTTCCCTTGCAGACTCTTCACCAACAAGTGGATTGCCACCTGCACCCATTCCCTGGGTCTTTTCTCTCCCAAGCAATATTTTATGATCAGCCCGTGTATAAAGTAGATCCTGAGCGTCCGTATTTGCAGCAATTATTTCTGTACCAGCGACTCCAACTTCTTTTATCCTGTTAATAGTATTATTCCCTGCACCACCAGTGCCAACAACCTTTATTCTTGCAGACTTTTTTCTTACCAGGGATTCAAGCTCTGCATCAATAGCGTCAGAATTTCTAGGAGTGTTATTCATAGCCCCTCTTGCGTTTTCAATCATACTATCCATTGATTTTCACCCATAAGAATCTCATACAAAATGTTAAAGAATACTATATTTAAGCTTAATTATTTTTGAGTAGTTACTTCTGTTTTTTCAGGGAGTTTTTTCTCATCTTCTTTTTTAAACTCAATATTTTTAATGGTTTTTATCAGTTTTTTGATTCCTTCTGAAAGCATTTTTTGAAATTCTGCAGGTATCTCAAGATTTATGACAGCATTTCCATCAGTTACTCTACAATCAACATCCCTTCTGATTAAATTTTTCATCACACTTTTTATTTTTTCAGTATCATCAACAACAATTCTTCTTACTTCTACTTCATAAGTCAATTCTCTTCCAGATAAGGGATGATTAAAATCGACCAAAACCCTGCCACCAGAAACAGTCCTTATTGTTCCATAATGCCCATCAATATTAACCTGCAGACCGGGAAACGGCTTCATGTTTTCCTGCTTAAATGCACTCATGGGAACCATCTTTATTAACTTTGCATTCTTCCTGCCAAAACCATTTTCAACATCAATATCAATCCTGTATTTCTTTCCAGCATCCTTGCCAATTAATGATTCATCAAGACCTCTGACAACATCACCATTGCCAACACAGACAATTTTTGGAGAATAATCAGCACTTTTATTTGCAATTTTCTCTTTTTCAGCAGTATTTTTTTTTGTAAGGTCAAATATCTCTCCTGTTTCCTTCAACTTCCCTACAAAGTCTATTTCTACAAAATCGCCTTTTTTAATCATAATAAAAAGTCAAAATTATGCCATTTAAAACTTTCCATTTAAAACAAATAGGCTTATATAGATATTAGAGTAAAAAAATAAAAAAGGAGGTCATGTTTATAATGCACGGATGTCACAAATGCAATAGGGTTACAGCCCTCTTAGTATTAATAGTGGGTGTATGCTTCTTGTTCGTTGATCTGGAGAAATGGAATTTCTGGAATCTTAATTGGTGGACGGTAATGTTCTTGATAATTGGAATAACCTGCCTTGCAAAAGGAAGTTGCAGGGAATGTCAGAAAATTTGTAAATAACCAACTATTTTTTTATTTTTAGTTAAACTAGCAGTGCTTAGCCAAAATACTTATAAATACTCTTTAAGACAATCTTAAAATGGGCACAAAACAGATAGAAGTAAAGAGCCTAAAGGTTGGCAGTTATGTAGTGGTTGACGGAGTAGCTTGTACTGTAAAAAGCATTCAGATTTCTAGACCAGGGAAGCATGGTCATGCAAAATCAAGGGTCGAAGCAATTGGAATTATAGACGGACAAAAAAAGATATTTGTAGTTCCCGGACACGACAAAATGGAAAGTCCTATAATTGAAAAAGAGACTGCGCAGGTATTATCAGTTAATGGCGATGTTGCAAGTGTAATGGACACAAAAACATTTGAGACATTTGATTTGAAGATACCACACGAGATAAAAGATGATGTTAAGGAGGGAGTAACTGTTTTGTATTGGATAATTCTCAATGACAAGCTTATGAAACAGGTTCAAAGTTAAAATGGCAAAGTTCAAGGAAGCTGCAGACAGAACAATTAAAGGCATATTCGTTTGTAAAAGATGTAAATCTAAGCAGAGGACTTCAGCGCAAAAAGTTGTTTTGAAGACAGTCAAGTGCAGAAATTGTGGCTCAAAAGTCTTCAGAGCATTAAGAAAGATAAAAGTTTCAGGTAAATAATAAGAGGTAAATATGAATATTGATTTAATGCTAGCAATTATATTTTATGCACTATTAATTTTATACATTGCAAAAAACAAAAAGAAGTTTCAGTTCCATGGCAAGATATTTGCAATGTACAAAACAAGCCTTGGCTTAAAGCTTATGGATCGCATGGCTAAAAAATTTCCAAGGACATTAAGTTTTTTAGGTATTGTAAGCATAATAACTGGATTTTTAGGCATGGCCTTTATCTTCTATTGGCTAGTTAAGGGGACATTTGATCTGCTTTTCACACCAAATGCAGTTTCTGCAGTTGCACCGATTCTTCCAGGTATAAAAGTTATTCCCGGTTTGCCAGTCTTATCATTTGTACACTGGATTATTGCAATATTAGTCATAGCCGTAATCCATGAGTTTTCACATGGAATTTTTGCAAGATTATATGATGTCAAAGTAAAAAGCTCAGGATGGGCAATATTTGGACCAATACTCGCAGCATTTGTGGAGCCGGATGAAAAACAGCTGACAAAGAAGTCAAAAAAAGTTCAACTAGCAGTATTTTCTGCAGGACCATTCTCAAATATACTCACAGGATTTGTATTTATAGCAATAATGAGCTTCGTCACATTTCCAATGTATAATGAAGTTTACACAACAGATGGAGTAATAGTTAACGAATTAATTGATGGGTTTCCAATGAAGCAGACAGGAATAGATGTTCCATTTACAATCAGTAGAGTTAATGGCGAAGATACAAATAATTTGCAGGAATTTTCAAATGCAACAGCATACCTCACACCGGGAGATGAGATAATACTAAGTACTGATAAGGGGGAATTTTCTGTCACAGCAGCAGAAAACCCAGAAGATTCAAGCAAGGGATTCATGGGAATTTCCAGCTTCGAATTAGTAAGAGTTCCAAACCAGGAGATTGTTGAAAAATATGGTGCATTCCTGCCACCTTTAGTTGAATGGACGCACATGTTAATATTCTGGCTGTGGGTGGTAAGCTGGGGTGTTGGATTATTTAATCTCCTTCCTTTAGGACCTGTAGATGGAGGCAGAATGCTTTATTCAGGCTTATTGGCATTAACAAAGAATGAGAAAAAATCAAAAAAATACTGGGCACTGGTAAGCTGGGCATGTGTTATTTTAATTTTCATAAACTTAGCTCCATTCTTGTGGAAACTTCTGCTTTGGATATTAAAGCCGGTAATTTTTATTCTGACAAAGGTATAATATTTAAACTAGCTAAATTTAAAGAAAAATATGATTGTAGACGTACACTCACACATATATTTTCCTGAATTTGAAAATGATCTTAACGAAGTAATAGAAAGGGCCAAAGAAGCAGGCATCATATCTATAATAAGTGCAGGCATAGATCACAAAACAAACATGCAAGTTTTGGAATTAGCAAAAAAGGACAAAATTCTGAATTCAACTTTAGGTATTTATCCTACAACAGCAATGAATATTTCAGAAAAAGAATTGGATGATGAAATCAGATTCATCAAAGAAAACAACAATGAGATTATTGGCATAGGTGAAATTGGATTGGATTTCAAAGAGGCAAATACAGAAGAGCAGCATAAGAAACAGATAAATGCATTCAGAAAAATATTAACTTCATTGGAAAGTCTAGACAAACCATTTATAATTCATTCTAGAAAAGCTGAGAAAGAGTGCATAAGCATATTGGAAGAGCTAAATATAAAAAAAGTTAACTTTCATTGTTTCACAGGAAGCTACAAACTGGCAAAAAAGATAGAACAAAATGGATGGTTTTTATCGATTCCTGCAAACATAGACAAAAGTGAACACTTTCAAGGAATAGTTAATCTAATTTCAATCAACAATCTTCTGACAGAAACAGATGCCCCATATTTATGTCCTAAGGGCAAAGAAAGAAGTGAACCAAGTTTCATTACCGGCACAATAGATAAAATTTCAGAGATAAAAAAATTAGATGTAAATGAAGTTAAAAAAAATATTTTCTTAAATTACCAGAAACTTTTTTATAATTAAGTTAGTTTTACAATTTTTTCTTAATGTTTAAGTGATAAATCAAAAAATTCAGCTCAAAGTGTATAATAGAAAAGTATTTAAGTAAAAATATGTCACATAACATAGTTAGGATAATACAACAATTGTCCATCCTATTTGAGAGGGAATTAAAAGAGGTGAAAACAAATGGCTGCAAGAAGAAAAACTGCAAGTAGAAGAACAGCATCTACAACTGCAACTAGAAGAACAGCATCTACAACTGCACGTAGAAGAACTCGAAAGAGAGCTGCATCTACAACAACTGCACGTAGAAGAACTCGAAAGAGAGCTGCATCAACAACTGCAACTAGAAGAAGGAGAAGATAATTTTCTCCTTTATTTTTTATTTTAAATTTCTAATATTATTCCTTCATCTCCTGGATTTACCAACAGAGTGTTATTAATCTTATCTCTCTTTAGGAAAGTATCATGAAAATGTCCTGAAGCAAAAATATTTGGCTTTAATATTTCAATAGCTTCTCTTACGCTCATTGAACCTCTGTGGCCTAGATGTGGCAGATTGTCTAGTTTAGTATTAAATGGAGGGGCATGCGAAAAAAACACAAGTTTGCCACTTACATTATTTTTCAGTTTGGCACACCAGTTATCTAACATTTCATCCCTATCACAAAACCCCCCACCACCATATCCCGCAAAGGTAACATCACCAAATTTCAAATGTCTTTTATGTAGGAATACAATCTTATTGCCATCACATAAGGGTTTTAGTTCCCCTTCCATCTCGTGATTCCCATGAATAATAAATAATTTTTTTCCGCTTTTTTTAAGAATTTCAAAGATATTTTTTAGTCCATCCCCGAAAATGCTGATATCACCACAGCAAACCATGACATCACACTCTTTGCTTTTCTCAAGAATCTTGTCAAACTTTTTTAGGAGAATTTTTCTGCTGGGAACATAGGTTTTTCCCATATCCCCAGAATGAACATCAGTAAAAAATAATATTTTCATGAACCTATGTCTAGATTCTATTATTTATATTTTGTTGTTAGGCCTCAAGATATCCAGACATAAATCCAACCTCAAATGAGCTTACTTCATCATTCTCATTTAAGTCTTCTATGAAGTTTTTATCATAGAAGTTTATATCATCTGATACCTGCGATCTTAACCTCTCACCTGTTATTTTTTCAATTGTTTCATGACTCAAATCAACTTTCATTATAATCACCTCCGATTTTATAGAAAACAGATACTGGTTTAAATACAAAACCATCCAACTCAGTAAGTGTGGTATGTGCTACTAATTATATGAATTCGCCAAGTTTTTTCTCATTTTCAGGTCCACCATATACAACTTTTGTTGACCTTCCACGACCCTCATTAACTTCAGAAAGTGTAATAAACTTTCCTTTTTCTAGGTTTTTTAGTTTTCTTTGAAACGTTGTGTAAGCTAGTTTGCCACCATTTGATAGGTAGATATTATGCATATCCTTGCTGGATTTTCCAGAATTATTTTTAATAACATTTAGGATAACCCCATCCTCATCTCCTAACTGAGATGCACTCTTTCTTTGAAATTCACTCAGTCTTTCAAGAGCCTTTTTTGAATGTTCAACGGTTATTCTTCTTTTCGCCTGATTTTCAGCCTCTTCACCGGCATTTTTTAATAAGAACAATCCAGATCTCACATCACCAATTTCAAATGCCCTTTCAGCAATAATATCAAAGGCTTCCTGATCAAAAACGCCATCAACAAAAGCATACTTCACCCGTTCGCTGAGAATGTCTCTTAACTCATCATAATTATATGGCTTAAACTCAACAATCTCCGCAAGCATTCTGCTTCTGACTCTCCCGTCTAACTTGCTTAGCCAATCTCTTTCATTGGTGATACATATCATACATTTGGTAAAAATATCCTCAAACAGGCTGTAAAATATCTGTTGGTCATCTATTTTGTCTGCTTCATCCAGTATTATGACACAAGGGATTTTATTAAGAATCTTAATAATCTCTTTTAATAGCTCATCAGTATTTCTGCCGGCAATAAATTTAAACCCCAGCTGTTCGCATATTTCAGTTGCAACCTTGAAGGGGGTATCTTTTTTCCAGCAGTTAATATAGATAGATTTTATCAGAGAAGATTGCTCCTTTAGCTCACTGATGAGGTGCTTGACTGCAACAGTTTTTCCAATTCCAGGAACACCAGTAACAATCACATTTTTTCCGCTTCTGTTACTGAATAATGGCTTCAAACACTCGGCAATATGCTTCTGCTCATTTTCTCTGTGTTTCACTATGGGGGGCATGTAATCCACATCCAGAGCCATGCTTTCTAGGAATAAGCTTTCATCCCCTTTTAGCATATCATCAAAAACACCCATACTTTCTTTTAGGCAATTTGTTTTTATTAAGATTATGCTATTTGAATCCGCAAACTTAAACAACAATATTACTCCTTGGATGTTTTTAAACAAGTACAATCATAGACTGATTCAGGACAGAGCCATAGCAAATCTTAAATTACAGGAATTCTTCATTTTAAAATGTTGGAACTAACTCCTAAAAAAGAAAATCGTTTAGACAGGTACATAATGGACATTTTTTCCTCAGCAACTCTTTCAGAAATTTATAAGTGGATTAGAACAGGCAAGATCAAAGTAAATAGAAAAAAACAGAAAACAGATTACAAGTTAAAGAAGACAGATAAAATTCAGATATTCCTATCGGAAGCCCAAATAGAAGATTACAAAAAAAAAGGAGTTATTCACAAGAAATCTTTTGAAGTATTATACGAAGATGATGATATCTTAATAGTAAACAAGCCACCAAACTTAGCTTCTCAAGGTGGAGTAGGAGTTAGTGAAAATAACCTAGTGAATCAAGTTAGATATTATTTGAAAAATAAAAATACTATTGCACTGGCAAACAGATTAGACAAAGGGACTTCAGGGATAGTAATATTTGGAAAAAATCCAGAAATAAACTCTAAGTTGTATGAATTAACTAAAAAAAGGAAAATTGAAAAGTATTACTATGCTTTGGCAGTTGGTAAGATAACAAAAAATAAAGGAATTCTAAATGATTATACAAAAAGAGCGATAAGGAATTATCAGGAGAGGATAGTATCTGCAGATAAAAATGATCCAAAAGCAAGATATACAGAAACAGAATATGAGGTAAAGTTCTACTATCGGGGATATACACTGCTAAAATTAAAATTAAACACTGGCAGGATGCACCAGATAAGGGTGCAATGCGCATTAAGAAAACATCCAATTTTAGGAGACAAAACTTATGGAAATCAAAAAGAAAATACACTTTGGTCAAGATACATCAAAAGACAATTTCTCCATGCAAGCCATATTAAGTTTACACACCCGATAACAAATAAAACAATATCAGTAGAGGCACCATTTCCAAAAGATATAAAGAGGATACTGGCTAAACTTCGATAACGTTGCTGTCTTTATCCAGAGTAATCAACCTAAATCCGATGCCCATTTTCATAAGGGCGCTTATTAAAGCCATATGTTCTCTTCCATCACCAGAAACAAAATTTACAGCAATCTCCATGCCTTTTATTTTGTCTTTTAGTTTTGATTGTATTTCATCAGCCAGCTCCTTCACTCCAATTTTAGTTTCAAGCTTTACCAGCTCAACTCCATCTTGCTGCTTAAAATTTTGTATGCCAAAATCATTTGTAAGTAATATCACATTATTCCAAGTTTCTCCGTTAATTCCTGGAAGTATCCTGTTAACATGTCCCCATGTTCCCTTTCCAGTGCTTAGAAAAGCAATTAATTCCGTCATGTGCTGTATAAAACTAAATTCCTTTTTAAGATTTGCTGATAAATGTATTACAATAATTTATATAGGATAAGTATGAATTAGAGATTCAGAATGATAAAAAGCAAAGATAAAGATCTTCAAAAGTAACAAAATGAAACAAGAAAAATTATTCATAAAAAATAGAAAAGGAATCAAATAAAAATGTTGATGAAAGCTGACCTTAGTGTTTATGGGCTAATTGGATTTCAAGATTTCTATCGCGAAAGACAAGGTATAAAAAACAAAAACCTCCTAAAACTAATTGCAGAACATTGTTTTAAAAATGATATTGGCCTCATAACAATATGCAGTCACACAATGGAACAACCAAGAGGGGTGCATAATCGTTTTGGTATGTTGTTAAAAGATTCTAAAAAACTTCCATCCCAGTATAAAATAAGTGTTCTTGATAAACAGAAAAAAGTTGCCCTTATTGTTGAGAAATCTAAAAAAAGGGTGATTATAATTAATGCCCAATATGTTGTTACTGGAAAAAATGCCCATAAAGACCGCCATAAAAAGAGTGGAAGAATAGATGTTTTAATAATTGGGAAAAACAACATAAAAACTAAAAATCCCATTAATGGGACCATAAGAAAAAATAAAACAAGAAGCACCATTGTAATTGGAAGATTAGCTTATCCGATGTTTTCAGGTTTGGATAAGAATACTAGTTATATCAAGAATTGTGATGCAGTTATTGCCCATAGTGCGAATATTCCTTTTACAGCAGATGATAGTCCTAATTTTGAAGAAGGTATATATGAAAGAGGAATAAATGAAAGAGCAAAGAAAATTGCGAAAAGACAAAAAGTTGTTTGGATTGCTGCATCAAATGCCCATAGGATCAAGGATATAGGTAATGCTCACATTTCTTTTGATGATAATTTAATTAATCTATCTAATCATCAAAAACTAGTAAGTTCTTTAAAAGAAGTTTTAGTTAAAAGGAAATTCAAAAATAATTGTGGGTATGATAATGTTAAAGAGTGGCGTTCTTGGCATGATATATATTACGAAGCTATGGGGGTTGTTTTAGGAAATCCAAAGGAGACTAAAAAATTAAAACTTTAATGGGCTCTATTATCCAAATCAACAGTTTTTTGTTTACGAAATTAATGGTTTGTGTAAGAATATCCTAATGCATCTAAAATAACTTCACGTTCAGAAGATGGAATAACTTTACAATGGGAGGCAAGTTTTTAATTGTTTTTATCAAAGTCGTGAAATAGAACACCTTTTCTAAATTTAATATACCAGTCTAATAATCCTCTTAAAGGAATATATCCCTCATGGTTTGTGAAATCTCCACTACCAATATTTGCCTTTAATGAAGCAAGAAGAGACTCTTCAGATGAAAGGTCTATCCCAATATCAATATATGCAATTCCCAAATCTTCAATTCGATGCGCATCTGAAGTTGCAATCCATGGTTTATTATGTTCTTTTGCAAATCTCTGAGCTTCAAAATTAGCTACCCTACTATACTGTCCAACAAGGGGAACTCTTTTTAGCCATGAAGGCAATGCAAGTTGTGCGTTGTGCCCTTCAACAGCATCGTATCTATTTAAACTTCCTAAAAGAATATTTTCTCCAATACCAAAGTGTGATTCAACCAAAGGATGTTCTGCAATTTGAATTAATCCATGGTCTTCACAAAAAGAAAGTGTGTCTTCTAAAGACATTTGGTTAGGAACCTGATTACTTCCAACAACAAGATGGTCGTAACGTTTCCCATTATCCATTACAATCACAGTTTGACCATTAACAAAATAAATAGGCCTGCCATCTTTTTCCATAACTAAAACATTTGAACCAAGAGAGTCTCTTCTCCATCCCGTATCTTCTGGTTTTACAGATCCTTTTGGATCTTGGCACATGGCCCAAAGACGATCGTCAACAGTCTCTTTTTCAATAGAAAATTCTTCGCTTGTGATTGCACAAACATCAATATCTCTTTCTCTTGCCTTTTCTACAAGAAGTAATAGTCTACTCTGTCCTCCATACCCTTGTTTTTCAATCCAATAACGTTGAAATCCGATTGGTCCATGCATATGCAAATCTGCTTTCATTTTTATCAAATTATGTTTTGGCAATCACTCTCTTGATAAGATGAAGGCATTATATTTAGACACCCCCACTAGACTATATGTTACAGAATATAGATTATAAGTGTTTCTATTGGGAAATGGTTGATCTTAATGTAGTAGTCCAAACACAATAACTCTGTAAAAATTACTTGAAAAAACACTAATATCAATAAATCTCCTTGTTTTTGTGTTGAAACTGCAGTGAATTATGCAGATTCGAGTCAAATTCAACCTATTTTTTTATCAATGTTTCTCAAAAAATCTTTAATTTCATCAATAACTTTTTGTTGATTATTTTTATCAGACATTCTTACAAATTTTATTAGTAGATTAGTAAGTTCTTCTTTTGAAAATATTTTTAATTTATCTCCTTCAAGAATAAAATAAAATCGGAATTTATTATATTTTAACTCTTTAATTAGAATTCCCCCAATATTGCCAACAGATTTGCCTTTGTGTGGATTCTCTTCAAGAGAATGTAAAAGAGAAAAAACCTTTACTGATTCTCCTTTGAATTTTTTATCTATGGCATTCTCTAATTCTTTATTAATGATTACTATTGCCATACTTAGCTTCAGCCCTCTTCAAAGCTTCCTTAACAGTGATGCAGTTTTCACCAGACATTAAAAATTCTCTTAACTGTGTCCTAACAGCCATAGCATAAACTCTTTCAAGAATTTGTTCGTAAGTTTCGTTTTTAGAGCCAAAGCTGGCTATTTTATCCTTAAGCTCCTTGCTTAATTGAATTGTAGTTATCATCTATAGTTTCTATAGTGCCCATAGTTTATAAATATTTTGCTTTATTCAAAAAAAACACTAAGACCACTAAATAAACTTTGATTTTATTTAAAATCCCACAGATTTTGTAGTTAAAAAACCAATGCTACAGTTTTATCTTTTATTATGTATATCTTACTACAGTTATAATCATTTCTTTCAGAGCTATTTCCGAATAAATCTAATCAAGAAATATAAACAATAATAAAAATCATTTTTTATGAAATATTTATGTATGGTTTTATTGCTGTTAATGGTAGCATGCACCCCATCAAACCATTTAGACGGACCATTCAATGTAACAAGGGTTATAGATGGAGACACAATAGTGATAAATACTGGAGAGAAAGTAAGGTTATCGGGAATAAATACACCCGAAAAAAAAGAATGTTATTATGAGGAAGCAAAAAACAAATTAAGCGATTTAGTTTATGGAAAAAAAATATATTTAGAAAGAGACTACTCAAACAAGGGGAAGTACGGAAGGCTGTTAAGATATGTCCACATGAATGGAAAAGATATTAATTTCATTTTAGTAAGGGAGGGATATGCAAAAGTCTATGATAAATATGCATATGACACTAAAAAATACAAAGAGATGAAGAAAGAGGAGTTAAATGCAAGAAACACCAAATTAGGAGTTTGGAGCTGTTAAAACAAATTTTAATAATTAAAGAATAATCTTTTTAAATAAAAAATATACTTAAAACCCATGGCAGAGAGAGTTGTTGTTGCACCAGTGGGAGAAAACATGAATGCCCTTTACGTAGGCATGAGAGATTATCCAGCCAGCAGAGTCATTTTGCTAACATCAGAAAGTTTAACAAAGCAGGCAGAGTTAGCAAGAAAAGAACTGGAAAAATTTAGCATACCTGTAAGGATAATAAAACTGCACGGAAATGAGTGGGAATCAATATTTGAGATTATTTCAAAAATAAGCATAAACGAATCAAATAACGAACTGATTATCAACACTTCGTCAGGAGATAGAAATTTACAATGTGCACTTACATCAGCAGCATTTGTCAACGGCTTAAAGGCTTTTGCAGTGGAAAAGGGAGAAACCATGCTTCTGCCAATTTTAAAATTCTCTTATTATAAAATATTAACAGATAAAAAGCTGAAGATATTAAAAATGTTATATCAAGACAAAACATGCTGCAAGTCATTAGAAGAACTAAGCAAAAAAATAAAAATGAGTCCACCGCTAGTTTCATATCATATCAATGGCACTTACAAATCAGAAGGCCTAAAATCGTTGGGGCTCATCGATGTCGCTGAAAACAATGGAAAGATTGGCTTAACAATATCCACCCTTGGCAGACTTTTGATAAAAGGCTACATAAACTAAAAGTAAGCTTTAAATAATTCCGGCATACTGTTTCTAACAGGGGTGAACTGATTGAATAATTATAATAACATCATTGGTGGAAAAGAGGTCAAATCTAAAAAAACATTCACTTCATTTAATCCATTTACAGAGCAGCCAATAGCAAAATTTCAGGCAAGCAACATTAAGGATGTAGACAAAGCAGTATCTGCAGCAAGGGCAGGATACAAAAAATGGTCTAAGATTCCTGCTCCAAAAAGAGGAGAGATACTTCTGGAAATAGCTTCAATATTAAAAAAACGTAAGTTGGAATTGGCAAAATTAGAATCAACAGAGATGGGAAAGATTTTGCAGGAGGGATTGGGAGATGTACAAGAGGCAATTGATATTTTTGAATATATGGCTGGTGAAGGTAGAAGATTATTTGGTCATACAACACCGTCAGAATTAAAACATAAGGCATGTTATACAGTAAAACAGCCATTGGGCGTTGTTGGGATAATAACCCCATGGAACTTTCCAATTGCAATTCCTGCATGGAAGATAGCACCAGCATTAATATGTGGGAATGGAATTGTTTTCAAGCCATCTTCCGATACGCCATTATGCGCCTACAAATTAGTAAAGATATGCGAAGAAGCAGGGGTGCCAAAAGGAGTAATAAATTTTATTACAGGTTCTGGAAGTGAAGTAGGGACACCAATTATAAAACATAAGAAAATAGATGGAGTTTCATTTACTGGATCAAGATCAGTCGGCGAATTTGTAACCCAAAATGCAGGTTTAAAAAAAGTAGGATTGGAATTAGGAGGAAAAAATCCAATAATAATAATGGATGATGCAGATTTAAAATCAGCGTTAGACGGTGTTATATTTGCTTCATTTGGAACAACAGGACAAAGGTGCACTGCAGCTTCAAGGATAATAGTCCACAAAAATATATTTAAGGAATTTGAAGAAACGCTTATAAAAAAAGTAAAGAAGTTAAAGATGGGTAATCCATTAAAAAGTTCAACAAATATTGGTCCATTAATAAACAGAGCTGCAGTTGAAAAAACTCATAAATATACAGAGATAGGAATAAAAGAAAAAGCAAAACTTCTTTGTGGCGGTTCTTCTCCAGATACAAGGGGATTCTTTTACAAACCAACAGTATTCACCAATGTAAAACCAAACATGAGAATTGCACAGGAAGAAATATTTGGACCGACAACAGCATTAATAAAAATAAACAATATAAAAGAGGCAATTAATATTGCCAACAATGTTGACTATGGACTAAGTTCATCAATATATACAAATGACCTTTCAAATGCATATTTATTTATAGAAAACACAGAGTCGGGATTAGCATATGTTAATGCACCAACAATAGGTGCAGAAGTACATTTGCCATTTGGTGGAACAAAGAACACAGGAAATGGCACAAGAGAAGCAGGAATTGAAGGAATACATGAATTTTCAGAAACAAAGACAGTTTACATTGATTATTCAAATAAGCTACAAAAGGCACAGGGAATCAGATGAAAGCAAAGATAATTACAAAACTTCCTGGAATAAAATCAGAAAAAATAATTAACAGATTAAAAAAACTTAATGGGGCATATAACTCACCATATCCATTTGTTTATTCAAAAGAAGGAAGCGGGGCTTATTTCAAGGATATAGATGGGAACACATTCTTAGATTTTGCTTCAAATATAGCGTCAACACCATTAGGATATAATCACCCAAACATAAAGAAGGTAATCAGGCAATATTCTTCGCGTTGTCCTATAAAATATGCAGGACAGGATTTTAATTTAAAAGAGCACGCAGATTTGATTGAGGAATTACTGACTACAACAACATTAAACAGGGCGTTTTTAGTTAATTCAGGGGCAGAAGCAGTTGAAAACTCTATAAAGATTGCAATGAGAAATAATCCTAAAGCAAAATTTGGTATTTCTTTTACTTCAGCATTTCATGGTCGTACACTCGGAGCATTATCAAACACAGATTCAAGAGAAGTTCAAAAAAGAAACTTTTTCACAATACCAACAAAACGTCTGCCTTTTTCAGATGAAGCTCCAGAAGAATTGCTAAGAATCTTGGATGAAGAGGCATCGCCAAAAGAAGTTGCATATGTTATTCTAGAACATGTTCAAGGTGAAGGTGGATATAATCCAGCATCAAAGAAAATGGTGAAGGAAATATACTCAATATGCAAATCAAATGGGATAACATACATAGCAGATGAAGTTCAGGCAGGCATGGGTCGCACAGGTGAATGGTGGGCTCATAACCATTACAATATAAAACCAAATATATTCAGCGTGGCAAAAGCATTGCAGGTAGGTGCAGCTGTATCTTCAAAAGAGTTTTTCCCAAAGGAAGAGGGCTCGTTGTCATCAACATGGGGCGGAGGCCACGTAATTGATATGGCAGTTGGTTTAGAAACAATAAAAACTATAAAGAAATCAGGATTGTTATCGAAAAACACAAGAAATGGAAAATATATCTTAAAATTGCTGAACGAATCAAATTCCATAATCTCAAATCCAAGGGGATTGGGTCTGATGTGTGCATTCGATCTTCCAACTGCAAAAATGCGCGATGATGTAGTGATAGAATCCCTAAACAATGGGTTGGTTATTTTGGGATGTGGTAAATCAGGAATAAGATTAATACCGCCATTCATAATAAATAAAACAGAAATTGATGAAGCATTTAAAATACTAAACAAAGCAATTGAAAAATGTAGCAAGAAAGGATTCAGACACAGGGGAAAAATCTGTAATTTTTTAAGTTGCGGTGAAGATATAAGTTAATTTTTCTTAAGGCTCTTCTTTATTTCTTTTAGCTCTTTAAGCTTTATTTTTCTCCTCATTTCTGCACGTTTGCATCTTTTCATCTGTTCTTTTGAAACACATTCAAGTTTAGGAACTTTTTTTGGTTTGCCTTTATTATCTATCGCAACCATTGTAAGATAACAGGAATTTGTATGTCTTACTTTCCGTGTTTTCAAATCTTCAGATTCAATTCTTACACCTATCTCCATTGAAGTATGCCCCACATAATTAACAGAAGCTTTCAAGGTGACAAGTTCACCTAATTTTATTGGTTCAATGAAATGCACAGCATCTATCGCAGCTGTAACACACATACTCTCAGAGTGTCTCATTGCGCACACGCCCGCCGCCTGATCAACAAGCTTCAAAATATTCCCCCCATGAACAAATCCTTGATTATTTGCATCAGTAGGCATCATTACCTGTGATATTATGGTAGTAGAATCTTCAACTCTCTTTTTTTTCATATACCACACGAGTTATGGGTATTCTTAAAAAGATTTCTAAAGAAAAACAAAAATAATAATTACTTTATAGTAATAACATATAGAAAGATTTAAATAGTTTAATTGTCTCTTATTAGTGGTTAAAATGGAAACATATATCTTAAGAGAAACTCCCTATTTTTATGATATGGAAAACAGAGTAGGGGCTGACATAGCCAGTATTAAAGATCATCTAGAAAGACACCCAGAAATAGGGGCAAGAAGCACTGAAGAATATTTTAGTAAAGCAGTTGAAATCATAAACACTGGAAAACCTCACAAAAATGGATTTAGAAAGGGAAATATGTTTGTTGCAGTAACGCCAGTCGCAGTTCAAGATCCAATCGATGGAAGAGTTTCATTAAGAGTTATTAGAACATTACATAAGAGAAGAGACTTAAAGGGTTTAATCCATTAATAGTATTTAAATCCGCTTACAATATTTATTTTTCATCTTTTTTTAAATTAAGCACCCACAACCTTGTCTTTTTTACCATCTTTAGTTTTTTTTATTTTTTAGCTGCTTGTTCATAAATTTTTGCACCCATCTTTTATGCAGTCTCTATTTTATTTTCAACGCTGGAATATCATTTTTTGATAAAATATCTTTAACTTCTTTCAATTTAAACTGCTTTTAATATCTTTATCTTTTAGTTTTTTATGGTAACACTTTGTTCTGTTTTGCCCATAAATCTTTTGCAGTCATATTAAGAATAAAATTAGCATCAATATTAAATATGGCAGAGTGGCAACCGGAGAAACAAAAGTTAAAGGTTTCATCTGGACATATTGTGCAAATTGCAGGGCAGTTTATAACTAACTTTTCAGGAGGTAGAATATTTCGTTGTTTATTTCAAAGTAATCCAATTCAAAACCTAGCCTGACAATCATCAATTCAAACCACTTTCTTCTTGGTTTATTCATTTTCTTATTAGAGACAGTTTTTGTTGGAAAACTTACAACAGTGCATTTGGAGTTTATTTTTTTTAAAAATTCCTCCGTTCTTTTATGGTCATTTTTTCCATAATCCAAAACATCAGTCATCTTAAACAAAAAACAGAAATCAGATTTAATTTCACTTATTATTTTCAAATATTTTTTATCAAAAAAATTACCATAAACCCCCATCCCGCTAAAACCATATACTTTTCCAAAATTTTTGATATAATCATTGATTAATTCAACATCTTCCTTAACCGGCTCAACCCCAATATATTTAAAATTTTTTAAATTCATAAAAGGCATGGAAAAAACATTAAGTCCGCAGCCAAGATCTAAAATAACTTTTGGCTTTTTATTATGACTAAATATTTTTTTATAAATCTCGTTATAATTTTTCCCCCTTTCCCTTGAGGAAGAATGGCAATGCAGAATATCTTCATGAAGTTTTAATAATTTGGTTGTGTCTTTGGTTTTCTTCATAACCTCAAAAATTTCATCTCTTTTGTGGATATTCTTGACCTGATAAACCCCATAGGTATCATGCAAAAAAGCTTTCAAAGTTTTCAAAAATTTTTTATAATGCCTATTTTTTCTAAAAATATCATAATCTCCTTCCAAGATGATTTTTTTAACATTTTTTGATTCATCTTTATCCAAAAACCAAAATATAACTGACTCAAGATACTCTAATCCAAGCATGGAAAACTTCTTAGAGCCTAAAATTTCCAATGCCATTTTATCTATATTTTCCATCAAAAACACATATCTCAATAATTAATATAATTATCTGCACTAATATCAAAGCAAATACAAAAACTTTTAAACATTGTTATTAAATACATAGCTATGCCTAAAAAAATCTCGAAAGACCTTCCTTTATCAGAAATTACACTTCGCAGGTATGAAAAACCCTATAAAATGTCTCGCCGAGAGGCAATGAGAAAGCTATGTCTTTCTTTAGGATTATTGCAGCCAGGAGATTCCCGCGATGTTATTGTTGATGTTCTCCATTCTATAGTTGATTCGAGCAAAAGAAAGAAAATGATCACATCAGATGAAGTTCAAAAACAAGTGATAACACTCAGAAAGAAAAACAAACTAAATGCAAATGGCATAGCAGCATCAAATATAAGAAGACAGATGAAAAGGCTTAAAGATTTACAGATAATAGAAAAAATAAAAAATGAGTATAGGATTACAGAATTTGAATCCATGGAAAATGTATTTGAAGAAAGAATAAAAAAATATCATCTGCCACAGATAATGAGCAGGGTAAAAGACTATTGCAGGGTTGCAAAATAATTCTAAAATGATTTATGAACCAAGAGAAGATTCTTTTTTACTACAAAAAGTTGTAAGAAGAGAAGTAAAAACAGGAGATAAGGTTATTGATATCGGGACTGGTTCAGGCATACAGGCAGTAACAGCACTTGAAAAAACCGGAGATGTAACTGCAGCAGATGTTAATCCAGAGTGTATCAAAAAATTAAAGGAAAATCAGCCATGGATAAAGGCCATAGAATCAGATTTATTTGAGAACATATCAGAAAAATTTGACATCATAATCTTTAATCCGCCCTATCTTCCGAGAGATAAAAGAGAGCCAAAAGACTCAGTGTTGGCAACAACAGGTGGTTTGCAAGGAAATGAAATAATAACTGAGTTTCTTAAACAAGCAAAAAAACATCTAGAAAAAGATGGAAAAATATTATTAGCATATTCTTCATTATCAGGAGATATTCCATCAATTTCAAGATTTTTAGGATATACACTGGAAATAATCTCCAAACAGTCATTTGATTTTGAAACAATATATGCTGCAGTTTTAAAATCCAGGATTATTTCAGGCAGTTTCTGAACATATGTACATCTGTCTATAGGAAAGTGGTCTTTCTGCAGTATTTATCTGGAATCGTTTTCCAACATACGGAACAACATTTCCAGAAATTAAACTGCCAAGTCTCCTTATGCCATAATCCTTAGTAAGGATTGCTTGCACACCACCACTGCTTACAGCCCTTTCAAGTGCGCTTGCCATCAATAAATTGTCAACGTTATTTGTTCCAGTCATATGTTTTTCTGAAACCTCTTCGCAATACACTTTTAATTTATCTAACAAATCTTTATCAAAAGATAAATGTTGTTTCTCTCTTGTTTCATATATAACTTTTTGTAATCTTAAATTTCTTTTAAGAATACTCTCAAAAAGAGATTTGGTTGGATCATTTGAGCTGTCAGAAATTACATATCCAAGTTTTCTAATACCGCGATTAACTTCTTCCAAATTACCATCAGTTAAATTCACATTTTTCATTGCCACCAAATCAAAAATAAAATCAAAATACATCTGATCAATTTTTTTCACTTCCCTCAGAACACAAGCAGACTTTGGAAATTCACGAGTAAGACCAAGTTTACACTCTAATAAAAAAGATAATTTTCTGATCATAATATCTTCATCAAAATTTGGATGCCTTCCATAAACTTTGTTAACATCACCATCATCCAATAAACAAGTATCCAACCAGTAATTTACTGAATCAGTCAGATTAATACTGTTTATTGCTTCCCTTACTTGTATAGAAGAGGGCTCCTTATTAATATCAACAAAACCAGTTAAGCTTTCTATTCTAGTATGTGGAATCCAAACCAAAAATTTACGCTTATCAAGCCCATTATGCCGTACTTTTTTAGGAGACCTATTCCATTCTCGTTTAGATCGGAACTTTTTAAATTGTCTAGCACTCCTGGATATATTCTTTTTTCTCATCCCCTACCACGTCAAAATACCATTTAAATCTATTTCTATTTGGTCTAATTATGACAACCAAATTCATTTTTTATAAAAAACATGAGTTTATAGTCTAAGCTTATTAGTGCTATTAAAAGAGTCAAAGAACATCTTGACTTCATTAATTTCAAATTAAAAAACGGATATTTCATTCCCATAAATAAATTAAGATTATTTTCAAAATCTTTGTTGTAGTAAATATAGCTAGTAAGATAAAAACCAAGATTCTATTGAGCAATCTAAGGATAGATAGCACTTCTCAAAGACCCTAGTAAAGTTTATGAATGATAAAAACCTTCTAAGAAATATGAAAGAGGAAAAAGAGGCTTTGAGAGTAGTATCTTTGTTTTCTGGATGCGGAGGACTAGACTTAGGACTCCATATGGCGCAAAATCCAAATTATAAATATCAAACAATATGGGCTAATGATTGCTTCAAAGAAGCCTGCGATACTTTCGATAAAAATTTTTCTATAAAAATAGACAGGCGAGATGTTTGGGATGTCGACTTTAATAAAATACCTGACTGTGATGTTATAGTTGGAGGTTTTCCATGCCAAAATTTCTCTGTATTGAGCAAAAGACAAGGAATTGGAGTTAAGAACGGCCTCTTATTCAAACGTCTTGCTGATGCCATAGCAACTAAAAATCCTAAATTTTTCATTGCTGAGAATGTAAAGGGTTTGAAAAGTGCTAACAATGGAGAAGCCTTTAGAATTATTAAAGAAACCTTTGAAAGAGCTGGAAGATTTGGCTATGATGTATTTACAGATGTTGTAAAATTTGTTGAGCATGGGGTACCACAGAATAGAGAGCGTTTGATTTTTGTAGGCTTCAGAAAAGATTTAGGAATGATTGATTTTAAATTTCCTAAACCAACAGTGAACCAACCGGTAACAGCAAAAGAAGCATTTGAAAAACCTATCCCTGTTGAAAGAATTCTGCATAACAATGAAAAGCAAAGAATGGCGGATAGAACTGTTAAAATGCTTAGAGTTATTCCTCCTGGAGGAAATTACCTAGATTTGAAAGGCAAAAAAGATGAGGAAGGAAATAGTCTAGAAGTTAAAGGTTTAATGAGCGGAATATACAAACGTCTGCATCCAGATCAATCAGCATATACTGTTATTGCTGGTGGTGGTGGAGGAACATGGGGATATCATTATGCTGAACCAAGAATTTTAACTAATAGAGAAAGAGCACGGCTTCAATCATTTCCAGATAATTTTATTTTTGAAGGGAATATTTCAACAGTAAGAAAACAAATAGGTAATGCTGTTCCGCCGTTAGGGATAAAAGCCATCGCAGAACAGATCCTTCACACATTCTCTAAATTGGATGCACCTATAGAGAAAGTTCCTCAGATTATATTAGAAAGCTGAATATCTTTCTGCACAATTTGTACAGGTGCATACAGATATGTCTTTTTCTTCTGTAATCTTCTTCAGCAACGAAGTTGCCCTTTTACTGCCACAAAAATAACAAGCCATACTGCTAAGAGACTCATTTAGATTAATAAACTTTTTTTGAGAAAAAGCGAATATTCTTAGGTATACTTCACAAATCTTCCGAAATCTCTGTTAGATTTTGCAAGTTTTAATAGGTTTCAGGTTGTTTTTTGCGATTATTTCCTTCTTTATACTGAACCTTGGTCTTCTATTCTGTGCCTGTTGTTCTTTTAATGTTTGATTAGCATTGACCTTATGGTTATAGATTAGTTCATTTGGTATTTTATAAACATCAAACGTACCGTCATAGTTGCCCTCTCTATAAAAATCAAGAAAATAAAGCTCATCCCATACAGATTTTGGTCCGAAACTAGTCAGCTCATTTTTTACACTGCATGCTTTGACTTGAATTCTGACTCCCGTTTTAGTATCTAGTGCATCGAAAGATCCAGATCCATTGAAAACTTTTATAGCACGTGCGCAGTTTTTATTAAACTCCAAACAAAAAGCGCTTTCTGATATTCCCTCAGGGATATTTACCCCTCTTGAGCTGAGTGATTTCATTCCAACATTTAATACTTTCCAGTTGTCATACATCTTTCTTAAAATAGGGCGGTCAGTTTCATCTATAAACAGAAGCATTGCTTTAGTTTTTACTCCATTTATAACGATATCCAATACGTCTTCTTTCATTTTAGCAACAGCTCCCTTAGAGAATTATCAATATCTTTCTTTATGTCGTGCTCCCGTATGGGGGCTACAGAAAATCCTTTATTCTTGAGAATCTTTGTGCTGATTCTATCTCTTTGAACATTCCTTTGTATTTTTGGAATCCAATACTCTCTTCTTGATTTTGGCTCCTTATAGCATCTTGGACATTTATGCCAAAAACACCCCTGTAAAAATACTGCTGTGTTTTGATCTTTGATAATAATATCTAGAGATCCTTCAATCTTAGGATACATTTTATGCTTTATTTTATGTCCTTTATGTAGATTATGCATTCTTGTTTCATGGCTCGTCCATTTGCTTTTTATACGAGACATACACTTTGAACGTTCTTCAGTGC
>JAUYMN010000012.1 GCA_030699455.1 Nanobdellota archaeon
ACCCTAGCCCCTCTCTGAGCCAAAGGATACTCAATAGTTAAAACTTCTGCGTTGTTTGAAGATGATGGGTCATATAATGTAAACAATGCACCATAATCTGTCATGCCGTAATAGTAGTCGTCATTGTCATCATCCTCTAACAATTTCCAAAGACCACCATTGGTAGTTGTAGATGAAGTCAAAATGCCTATCTGGTTACTGGATCTATTCTCAATAAGGATAGTAACATTCTCTGGCGTCTGTGTTGTCCCCTGAGATGTTGGACCAGTCTCATCATAATCTTCCACAAGAGTAGTCAATGTAAAATTAACACCTCCCTCTGTAGTAGTTATAAGCTGACCGTCATTATCCCAAGTTCCATTGTAATCATTATCCTCTCCAGACCATGTTCCTCCAGAAGCATTTAAGTGATTACCTAAATCAAGTATACCGCCACCATTGATGGTAACCCTAACTTCTTCTTGTGTAGCTGTACCATCACCATCAAGATCTATAATCAATGGAGGATTACCAGTAGTTACATTGGAAACATACACTTTATACGTTGTGCCTCCAAGAACCAAATCTCCACTTCCAATAGTTCCATTACCATTTCCATCTAGTGTAGTCCACTTAGCAAACGAAACTTCCTTTGTGTCGCCTGCAGCCATGTTTTTGAACTTTAATGTGTTATCTGATGCATCATAACTATCATATCTCATAACATGAGTAATAGCACCATTGTCCAAACCATCAGCAGTATCTTGATCACTCAGAACGAAATAGTCCAGATGTCCAACAGTAGGAATATTGTGAGTAGCGTTACCGGTTGAAGAATAATTACCTTCCCTGTATACTAAATCCCTATTATCACTACCGTACTTAAATGTTCCACCTTCATTGGTAACATAAGGAACATTAAAGACTAAACCTTGTCTGTTCTCAAATATCAGGCTGTACTCATCAGAACCCTTAGGATCCAACTTGACTATGCTTGTCTGAACATCATCAAGACCTTCATACCTTATATCCCAGTCAACACCAAGCATTCCTTGTGGCTCGTCCAGATATTCTCTAACTCCGTGTCCTGGCTCTACCCAAAGGTCAATTCCATTCAAGGAACTAGCGGATAACCTATATTTAATACTGGATATCTCTAATTTATCACCACTTGATAACTCAGAAGCTGAAATGGAAACAAGTGCATTAGTAATGTCTTCATTATCTATTTCTACTTTCTGGTCAAATAATGAATCGATGTATTCCACATCTTCTATGACTAATTTGCTAGCTCCAATATATAGCTCAACCAAATCGCCTGAACCAGCTTCACCAGCTTCGTTAAGAACAATATCACTTACAGCTATAAGTAGCCCATCGTTAAGTGTTGTTGTCTCACTATCACCAAGTTGCTTAGTTATTTCGCCGTTAATTTCAAATGTTACAGTAGAAGGAGTTACATCCTCAATAATCATGACAGTAACTTCATAGTCCTTGCCATCGATATTGTAAGTCTTAGTTTCGCCTTCACCTAATATATCATAGACAGCTCCACCAAACAAAGTAAGCTTAATCTCATCATTAGCTGTATCAACGCTTGTATCAACGATTGAATAAGTTGTGCCAAGTATCAAAACTTCTTCATCCTCTAAATCCGGAAGTGTGCCTGAAGTAACCGCACTTTCTAATCCTGATTCAAATTCCAACTCATACTCAAAGAAAGCAGTAGATTGGTTAGTAGGACTACTACCTTCAGCAACATGCAAATAGTCTCCAACCTGACCATCAAATATGCCTTCACTTTCAGTAAAATTTACTTTAAGTCCACCTTGAATAGGGTTAGAACTATCTTTAAACCTTAAATATTGATTAAAGTCAGTTGATCCCTCATCGGTTGTAATCCTGCCACCGGCAAGACCGCCACCAGCAACCTCAACATCTGTTAGTGTTTCCCTAACATCGCCAATAGCTTCCCTTAACTCAAGCATATCATTAGCCCTTGAAATCTCAACTGCATCTCCTGAAACTGAAACTGTTCCTGTAGAACCAGTGTCAGGTGTACATACTTTACTATCAAATTGCAATTGTTTAGCAACATCAATAGCACCAAGTGTATCTGCTGAAGCAGCAACTGCTCCAACAACAATTGCTATATTCCCAGCACCTTTACCATCAACGATAAACGGAGCAGGATAATCTGCCAAATCTGGTTGTGCTAGTGCGCCAGTCATTGTTGCACCTAACATTGCCATACCAGCTCCAACTGCAGCAATTCTTTTTATAGCTCTTTTCAATCTTTGCATCTGTTAAACCTCCATGTTTACAAATGTTTTTCATTTTCCCAGCACCTATGGCCAAGATTGTATCTAATTTAATAGACTCGTCACTCTAATTTATGTCATTACTATAAGTCGTTAAATTCTAATTTCATTTATAAATATTTACCGTTTCCAGAATACAAATAATGCCTAATTTCCTTAAATTCAGCACTTACAGGCAATTTTGGACATAAGTGCCAAAAAAGAGATACTCCCTAAAATATCTTAATCACTTCAAAGTAACTATACTTTCGAACATAATTTCAAAGAAACCTTATAAGTAGAAACACCCCTCAAAAAGAAATAATTAGAAACCATCCCTAAATCACAAATCCCCTTAGAATAAATTACATTGCCTTCCAGCTCCACAGATAAACTATAATTTTCTCCAGGCCTTAAAATAAGGCTATACAAGTCTTCTACAGCCATATCCAGATTACTGCATGCAGAACTTCCACACTCAATAATCAAATCCTCTAGAGTTTTGTCGGTGTCACCAATATTCACCTTCATAGAGGCTTTTAAGACATTTTCTGCCTCAATGCTGGTCCTTTCATCAACATAAGAGCCAGTGTCAGAAATATTGCTAAATCCGAGATAAAACAGACCCATAAATATCAAAATCACTACAATAACCAACAATCCAATAACCTCAGACTGGGCTCTAGTATTTCTTAATGCTACCATAATGTTCTATTTCCAGCCTCCCAACCATGTATTTATCAATCTCAGGAAAATATAATGAAACAACACTGGAAACCTTTGTTCCCATCTCTCCTTCAGGATTATTCTCATAAATAATCCACTTTCCGCAATTGAATGGGTATATCTCTTGTATATACTTAGAAATATCACATTCTATATCTTTGACTGTAAAATCAGGCTCTGGATAAACTCTTCTAAAAGTAATTTTTTTTCTGCCAAATATCTTCCTAAAATAATCAAAATTATCGCCAAGAGCTCTCTTGAATGGAATAAATTTCCCTGCATCAACACAGAAATCATTATTGCATGAGATTTCATCCAAGCTCAAGACTTTTGCAAGCATTATTGTGGCTTCTCTCTCACTTATATCATTTTCAAGGTTTTTATTGTTCTCAACAGTAATCCTAAAATAAAGAACAACAACAAGCATAATAATTACAATTACCACAAACAGCACTAGCATAGTTTCAGAAATATGGATTTGAGATTTCTTAAATTTCATAAATACACTCCAGAGCATCCTTTTTTCTCTAAATCTTCATTTTGTTTTTTAATCCTGTCAAACATATCATAAAAATCATCTTTCTCATTTATGTATCTATAATTATCGAGCATTTTTCTTGCTTCATTCAGCATATCAATGCATGTCTGATCTTTTGTTTTTCCCATCAATCTTGTAACTTTGTCGCTATAGATACTGTCTATAACCTGATACCTTTGAATTGCACGCTCTTTTATGCATGAATATCCGCTTCCTGAAAAAATCAGACCGTACATCATCTCATCGCCAATGTAAAATTCATCATAAACATTTCCAAAAGAATCGTATATCTTTGCAGTATTATTCTCTAAATCAATAATGATGACTTCAACATTCACACCATATAAAGATTTAAGCTGGTTTACTGTAAATGATGGAGTTCCAAAATAAACAACTGTAAACTTGTCATATCCTTTGACCTGTGATAAAAATAATCCCGGATCAAATTTTTGTTTATCGGTAACCTGCACCTTGAAAATTGGAGGTATGTTATCTGCTATAGACAATACTTCATCCACATTATAAGATTCAGCAACAAAAAGTATTCTGTTTTTAGGATTTCCTAAATAAAAGAAAGTGGCAATGCCATAGGGAAATTCCCATTTTTTAGTCCATACCTTTATCTCGTCCCCTTTCAGTATTTGCGGGGAAAACAGTACTTTATCAGTGCTTCTCTCATAAAAATTATTATTAGCAGTTTCTCCAGAAGAAATCACACCACAGCTAAATCCAATCTTAAAATCATCATTCAGGTTTATAGTATCGCTTCCCTCGCCAACGCCAAAAGCATCAAGTTTATCATCTAAAAATACCAATATTCTGTTCCCTTCCAGCATCTTGTTGCCCGATATGCTTACAAAAGAAAACTTTACAAAAAACATCAGTATAACCGCACCTGCTATAATCGCAAAAATCCAGTTAAACAATATGCTTGTATCCCCTTTCTTCCTATAAATTCTGCTAAATTTCATCAGCACCAACATAAATTTGATTGTTTTCCAAATAAGTTTTTAATACAAATTCAACACCCCTATCGCCATTTGCAAAACATGTTGGATTATCATTTGAGTCTTCAATCTTAAAATGGTTGATATAATAATCCGGATAAGGTGAAGGATAAATTCCTATAGGCAGAATATACAAATTGTCCTTTGAAGAAATCCCAAGATAATACCCTAGCTCTTCATCGTAATTATCTATTTCAAATGGCTGCAGGTTAATTGGCTTTAATGAATTAAAAAAACAAACATAGCTGATTTTTTTGTTTAATGCTCTTGAGCTAAATTTCTTGGCGCTTCCGATATCATAACCATACATAACTTCAACTTCATCTTCCAAATCCAAAACAAATTTGCTAACCTCTGTAATTTCTTTTGCCCTCATAACTTTGCTGAGAGAATCAAATCCAAAAAACAAAACAAGACCCATAACTACGGCAATCATGATATAAACTATGGGCATTCCAATCAGCTGACCCCTTTTTTTCATAAAATAGAAAAACATAATTTAGTATATAAACCTGCTTGAAACATGCGCTTTGCTTATAATATTATAAATACAACACATAACTTCCAACGTTTCCAAATGTATCTGAGCACATTATATAATATACATCACCTTCAATGCTGGCAGTATGCTCCTCAACATTAACACCTGTCATTGGGATTCCTGTTCCATAGTTGAATGAGCTGTCAACACTGTACTCACATGTGCTTGGCTCACTTGTAACTATATGCAATATTCCAGGATCAGTATAAACCTGACTCAATTGCGGAGCCATAGTATCAACAATAACGCTGAAATCTGCAGTTTCATTATCAAAATTCCCGGCATCATCTATACAGCTAATAAATATATTGTAATCTCCTGTTGTCAAATTAAAGAACGGCTGTTCATGGACACTCATATTGCTGTTCAAAAAATCAATAGCATTTTTAGGGTTTGGATCATCAAAATTATATCCACATAATGAATCGCCGTTTCCATAAGCTCCGCCTGCAGTAATAACCTTCAGCACAGGACTGTTGTGCTTCAGCTCAATCCCGCCATCTGGTGCTACACTTGTTATGCTCAACGGACCAGTTCCTTTCAGCTTAAATGCATAGCTTTCAGCATTAACATTCCTGTCCTCTTTTGGTTTGTTTGGCTGGTCTTCGCATCTGAAATAATAATTATTATCTCTTGAATCTTCAATTCCAGTAAGGAGAGTATTGCATTCATACAATCCGTAATATAATGAGCTTGTGGGGAAAACACTGTTCGAACACGCAAACATATTGTTCATAGATTCAAATTCTTCATCTAGGTCGCTCCATCTGCAGGTGCTTGGTTCATTAACATACATCACAAATCCTGTTTTGTTTATTCCAGAAGGCATATACGCTCCATTGTCTATTCCTGTTATTTCAATCACTGGAGCAGTAAAGTCAGGTCCTGGTTCTATTGCAAATTTAGCATAATAATCTGCTTCATTCTTGTTGCCATTTCCATCCTGGCATTTAACAAATACCTGGTAGTTTCCGCCATTGGTTATTGATAATATTTCATTCTCAGCAAGTATTCCTGGCATTGAGAAAGTAATTGTATGATTCATCGTATAATCACTGTCTCCAAAGAATTGAGACATTTCATCATATTTCACACTATTCTCCAAAGCATATTTGCACTGCGCATATTCATTAGTGTTAATTGACAATGACACTGGAGTAAATGGTGCAATCTTCTTTGTAATTTCAAAGCCTTTGCCTTTTACTTCATTAATATCCCTTATATTATCAATGCTGTCTGTTAGATGTACAGTTTGTTCTTTGTTAACAGTTATTATTGGCGAAGTTACATCGTTTTTATTTCCTGCAATGCATTTCTCATTTTCAGTTCCAGCATTAATTAATTCACAAGTTTGTCCCAAGCTACTACATCTGTATGCACTGCATTCTTTTCCATCTTCCTGGCATTGTTCACAATTATCTCCCCCGACTGGTGGCTGCCATGGTTTGCATTTAACAACAACTTCAACTTCTTCAGTATCCTCCAAAACAATGTCTAAAATATTGTAAATAGTCCATATCCACATAATGATATTAATGATTGGAATAATATTCCCTAAAAGATTTCCAACAAGATCTGTTGCAGTAGCCTCAACTGCGGCCTCACCTGCAATCTTAGCACCTTCTGGAGCAACTCCAGCAACACCTGTTGTATATGTAATTTCACCAGAACTAGCTATCATGGTAGATTGTGAGGGGATGGATGTGCTAACACCTGTTGTAGCATCTTTAAATAATACATTGGTGGCCTCTGAGGGTAAATTAAACATAGAACCTCCAGCAATAGGTTGGCTCAATGTAGTTCCAGCAGGAACGCTATAACCGGATGGAACAATAGCACCAACTCCAAGTGATTTTGTAGCAGTGCCAATTCCAGATGTATATATGCTATTATAGGTTGTAGCAAAAGCATTGCTAAAAGTAGCGCCACTTTGTATAGCCCCCCCAATGCCGGCAACAGTACCGCCAAGTATTGCACCAGTAACAGTAAATCCACTGAAAACGCTGGCAAAAAATCCATAACCATAAACTAAGCTACCAATGATACCATATGAAGTTATGATAGTTACAGGAATCCAGCTCCTGCTCCAAAACTCATCCCATCCGCTTGGTTCTTCATAATCCAATTGTATGAATCCTTTTAATTCAGCAAAGCTAAGAGGTTTAATATTGCACATACTCAAATCTTCATTACCCTGACCAAAATCTTCATTAACTTCTTCAGCATTATACTCAATTCCATCACAAGTATACTCACCTGCAATATTATACCACGCACCGCAGTCACCCAAACTTCTGCAGACACTATTAACACCATTCAGATAATCTTCTTCTAAACATTCACAACCAGATACACATTCCCATCCTTCTTCATCAGCAGAGTATATTCCTTCAACACCTCCGCGATGGAAAACAACATCGCATTTAGAAGTTCCTTTTTCGCAGACACTCTTCGGATCAGCACTACTTGTCTGTTCTCCGGAATTGCCTTTTCCTATTGCAAGTCCTGGAGGAACCAAAGGCACACAGCTTACTCCTTCAAAACCAATTGGCTCTTCATCATCTTCAAGCAACCACAAACAATCTCTCTTAGCTGTATTTTCACAATCTTCTCTTTCATCCTGCTTAGTGCAGCTTTCCCATCTGTTTTCCCTGCATGCACCTGCAATAATAATTCCATTGCCACCAGCCAGAGCAAAACTTTCTTGAGTTCCATAAAATATCTGTCTAAATGGTTCCTTGGTAGTATCTATCTGACCTTGGGCACATAATTCTTCCCTGTAATCTTTGCATGGTTCAGTTAATTCAACACCGTTTACACATACTCTTCTATAATGCCTGCTTCCAGCCAAATCCAACCCTAAGCCAGCATTCGAATCCACACCAACCAAACCATCATAAGCACACCAGCTTTCACCGTTATCAAAAGGAAGATTTCTTGTTGCGGGTGCAGTATTTTCAACAGTCACAATATTTACATCACAGCTCAAACTTTTACATGCATAATCTCCATAGACTGGATTAGTTCCAATTTCAGCTTTTGCACACAAGCTTCCAGCAGCATAATTGCAATTGCCACAACTCACACTTCCTGCATTATTGCTTCCAGGATTGCAACTTTCCTCTTTGTTCAAAACAACACCATTATTAAAGCTGGTAACTTTGTCAGAGCTATAAACATTTTCAGGATTGCCACAGGAATCAATCCAATAAACTTCGTCTTTATCCGGTAAACAACTGGTGCTATGTTGTGCTGCACATTCAGTTCCTAAGTTTGGGTTGCTACATAAAACATTTTCATGAAATCCAACATCAGGCAGAGAACCATCATTCTTATTTTCTTCATTACAGGATTCTAAAGTAGTAAATTCACAGCTTCCATCTTCACTAACACAGGCGCCCATATCAAAACTTTTACATTGATTAATGCATTCTAGTTCAGAGCCAACATTTTCATCAAAAGTCATATTAATTCCTTCAAACTGTGATGTTACCTCCTTGCATTGCAGTTGTGTGGTAAATGAACATTGATTGCTAAGAACACAGCATCCCTTTTGACATTGTGGAATTTCGCAATATTGGCTATCACTCCATGAACATCCCTCTTGTTCATCACAAGAAAATTTAGGCATATTATTAAAACAAACTCCATCATTCTGATCAAAACCACAACCCAACTTACAGAAACTTGTCTGCTCACAGGTAGTTGCAGCCTTCAGGGAATCAGGAGAACAATTGCTCGCATCAGTATAAACACAATGGTCACCTGAAACTGTTTCTGCACAACATACATCTTGCTGGGCTTTAACAGGCGTAGCATTATAAAAACCAATAGAAAATGTCAGAAAGACTACTAGAAAAATCTGGAATATTGCCTTAGTCCTTAGATATCCTTTGCTAAACATTTATCATCCTTATGAAGGTTCATCTTGAACAAAAAATTGGAAAATATAATCGCTATCCTTAGTCTTCAAAATATATAACTTATCAGGATATGGTTTTTTCTTATCAATTATATGCTGTCCCTTATGCAGTAACATATATGCCAATTGGTCAAAATCCCCTGCTAAAGTCTCAACTTCAATTATGTCTCTGCTAACACCATACAGCTCTCCCAATGGAACATTAATTTCAGATTCAAACTTGTCTTCTTCAACAACAACATCACCTTTGCTTATGGACACAGGCAAATTAACAGTCACTAAAGAAACAAAATCTCCAATATCAACATCCACATCTAATGCACCGATTGAAACTTGTGCACCTTTGCCAAATTTCTGCAAATTAAGACAACTGCTTAAGCCATTCTTAATTGCTTCTTCCAATTGCGATTCCATATTTTCTTTTGTTAAGTATCTGCTGTAACAGGTAAACTTTCCTTCAATGTTATAACATAGATAACTAATAGGCACACCATCATAATTTCTAAAAGTATCTGTCGGTGTGGAAAGATAACCGCCCTGCAAACCTATTCTTTCAAAATAATCCGGTGCAACATCATTAACACATGTATCGATATGATCCTTTATCGGAACTATTCCCTGTTCTTCAAGTTTCTCCACGGTAACAGGTCCAAAAATAAACTGCCCCCTGAGATAAATCATTAAAATAACAGCTGCAAGAATAACCAACCCCAAAACAACAAACGTAGTAGCTTGCGCTTTCCTTCCCCTTTTTACTTTTATCAAAAGCCAAAACACCTCATATTTTAAATTTCACTCATACTAACTATATAAATATTACTTTCATACTGTATTGTAGACTGTAATAATATTTCCCTCATTTCCATACACATCATAACATTGGATATAATAAACATCATCTTCCATTGCCAGGCTATGTGATTTTACCATGTTTCCTGCCATTTCAACACCATCTCCTAGGGCAAAATTGTCATCTGTTGTGCTATACTCACAGATACTGTCTTCATCAGTCAAAACGAAGAGCTGACCTCCATCAGTATAAACATTTTTTATAACAGGGTCTATTTCATCAGCATCAATAATTATGCTTGAATAAGCCTTGGCTGTATTTCCAACAATATCTTCGCATGTAAACTCATAATCATATACCCCTTTAGGTCTGGCCTGTGTTTGGAAATGATTATTATTTCCTGTATCAAAAAATTCTATCTTGCCATTACCTTCATCAAAATCACAGACAGCGTTTCCATTTTCAGCACCACCAGAAGTAGTCAAATGTAAAACAAAATTCGAATCATAATAAGTCCCATTCTCAGGTTCAACTGAAGTTATAGACAACACGCCTGAACTTTTTAATTCAAATTTCTTTGAAGGGCTAATTGTATTGCATCCGCCACCATAATCTTTTTTAACATCCACACAACTTATGTAATAATCATTATTTTCTTCTAATCTAATCTCATCAATTCTTCCCACACATTTAAATTCATTGTCCAGCATCGCCCCATTATCATTAAAGTAATCACAAAGTTCTGTCCCGTTAACTGGAACACCATTTCCTAAACATGCACTGTTTTCCGGCGGATCATAGCAACCACAGTAAAAAATATTATCTTCATCCATTTCAATAAATGGAACATTATCCACATCCCATCTGCAGACTTCAACAGGCTCATCCAGATACAATATCAGTGAAGTTGCATTTATTCCACTGCCAATAATACCCTTGGCATTTCCATTATTTGATTCTGTTATAATCCCATCAGACAAGGAATAATCCAAAATACGGGGATCTTTAAAATCAGGAATATTCTTTGTTCTAAAATCAATCGCATAAGGAGCAGTATCTTTTCCGTTTTCATAGAAATCTATGCATCTGACATATAATTCAACATCTTCCCCACCATTAAAGCCCCATGTAAAATTATGCTGCTCTACAAACTCATTTCCTTCGCTAAAATCATTATCCATTTCGCTGAATGTTGGAACATTGTTCACATCCCATCTGCATCTTGCAAGTTCATCAGTTTTAATTCCAATAGTCATTAACTCGAGAGGATCAACTTCAGGTGTTATGCTGAATCCATTTTCACCTGCATAAATATCAACTTGATAATTTTGACCGTCTGAATTTCTTTGAGATTCTATCAGGCTATTCCATGGGATTATTTTTGGAGGAGTAACATCATTGGGATTTTTAGCAAGACAGGCTTGTTGAGTTGTTCCAACATTGACTAAATCGCATGCAGTCCCCAAGCTTTTGCATCTGTATTTCTCACACAATACTGGATTATCATAAAATTTATCATTATATCTTGGATCATTGTCGCATTTATCGCAATCATCTCCACCACTAGGAGCAACCCATGGTTTGCAGCTAACTTCTATCTCCTTCTCAAGAGTATCATATCCCAATATAAGTGATATTAATTCTGCAATATAATCTCCAAATATTATGCTTAATATGAGAATTATCAATCCGATTACCCACCCATATCCAGGAATACCAATAAGAACAGCAATAACTTCTCCAAGAGCACCTTGCAACCCATAGACAATAATATTAACAACCATAACTACAGTGCCGACAACCTTAACAGCATCCTTTACAACATTATTAATTTCTCCACCAAGATTCACACCTATATCTTTCAATGCTCCAAATATACCATAGACTCTCAGGCTGTCTAAATAATCTTCACTGATTTCATCAGGTCTTGGTCCAGGAGCATCTCCACTCCATTCAAATTCAATACCATCAGTTGTTCCTTTTCCTAATATATTAACATCAGCACCGCAATCACCCCACATCTTGCAGTAATCATTTGAGGATTCAAGATAACTGTCTTCTTCACACTCACATCCAACTTCACAGGTATATGGGGCACCCCAAACTTTTCTTACATAGACAACCGTACATTCACTATCCCCATTTTCACAACGGTCTGCATTTTTATTTTTCCAAAACTTAGAGCCCCTATCAACACTTGGTGCAAAAATGGAAGATGCAGTTTCATCATCGTATCCTTTTTCTCCCGGATTTATCATACTTTCATCAGCATCATTAGTTTCTTGATATTTTTCTAAATCTATTTTTGGAAATGTTTTCAAATCCACACACTTCGCAACATTATCAATAACCCCTTCTTCACTCACTCCCGATTGAACACATATCTCCTCCCTATAATCTTTGCACTCTTCAACAAGTTCTTCGCCATTAATACAAATATTTCTATAATGCCTACTCCCTGGTCTGTCAAAATATCCACCAACACCGCTTTCATATGTGCACCAGCTTTCACCATTTAGACGATATCCTCCAATTTTTGGGTCATCTGGATTTGTTTTTTTTAGATCAACAGTCGTAACGCAGTCAACACTTTTGCAATAAGCATCACCACTATTTTCGGTGCAGATATTCCCTCCGTCTCTGGAAAGTGGATCGCAATCATCAACAATTTCCTCCAGATTCCCGCATGAATCCACCCAATAAACATCCTCATTATCCTGGCCACCGCATTGCTTGTATGCATGTGGTGTGCATGAACATCCTAGATTAGGATTGCTACAAAAAATATCATTGTAAAACCCTGAACCAGTAGAGGAAGAATCCTCTTCACCTGCAGTGGGACAGCTTCCTTGATTGGTCCATACGCATGATGCAGTAGCCGCAAAACCATCAGAGTCAACACAACATCCCAAATCATCTTCTTGACCAAGCGAAAAGCAAGTCGCTTCATCAGTTATGCTTCCATCCCATGCATCATTTGAATTTAAAGTTGGATAATTATTAAGTATTACATTTGTACATTCTGCCTGAGTTGTAAAAAGGTGTTCATTCCCTAAAGAACAGCATCCTTGCTGACAGGAAGAAATAGCATCGCATGATACATCATTTTGAAAAGTAGAATTCACTTCCCTTTCACAGTTAACCCTTGGAACATTATCACTACAAGTTCCATCATTTCCATCCAGACAACATCCTAAACTGCAAAAACTTGTCTGTTCACATGAAGCAGAATTCCATTGCCCTGAACAATTATTATTGGTTGTTGGAACACAGTAATTTCCATTCCCGTCATCAGAACAGCATCCAACATCTGATTGTGCACTTGCAGGACTAATAACTAAGGAGGATATAATAATATAAATTAATACTAAATAAATTTGAAAAATCGCCTTGCACCTCAAGTAACCAAATTTTTCCCTGTTTAAAACCATACAATCCCTCTTTTTAAGAAAAGAAACACAAATCAAACAATATAAACATTTCTAATGTTCAGCAAAAAACAGTTTACTCCGGGCATTTATCTCCATAATAAAGCCCATCTTTCCAGCACCATCCACTATTCCCAAAGAGCCACCAATAACGATTAGGACAACTTTGTTTTTCAAATGTAATCTTATAATCTGCTTCACCCACACCCTTCAAAGTTACACCATAATTAGATACGGGGGCGCATTGGCTACCTTCAGGGCAAGTAGCAGAATATCGTTTTCTTTCCTTCCACCTATTAGCATTATTAGGACAGAATTCAATAACCTCCCATTCGTCAGTAAATTCATAACAAGTACACGGCAATGATGAATCATGTGGTAGTCCTATTCCTTCTATTTTATTAGTTCCCTGCATGCCAGTCACTTTCTGAGTATCAGTATTCAGGCTACCAGCAAAAAAAGCAGCAGTAAGAATTAATACAACACTCAAGACAAAAAACTTTCCCATACAAAATCAAAAACAAACTACTATTTAAAGTATAACGTTACAGGATGTGTTAAGTTAACTAATGGTGGAAGAATTTGTTTTTGAAAAAGCGTCAAATATTGAGGTTTCAGAAGAAATTTATGTATAACCAATAATCTTTATTTATAAACCATTATTTAACTTTACAAAATCTTCCGGACTGTAAATAGTCCCTGACATTCTTTTCCGCTTCCTTTATTCTTTTTTCATCGAGCATTATTCATCAGCCTGTAATAATCTTCAATCCCAAAAAGTAGTATATTATGCTTTACTGCTTCTGACACGACAGTAAACTCTTTTGAGTTAAGCATTGACTTAAAATCATCATATTTAATATTAATCAGATGAATGTTAAGAGGAAGCAAATTTATTTGGGTCTCAAC
>JAUYMN010000014.1 GCA_030699455.1 Nanobdellota archaeon
TACTGGTGATATGTCTGGTTATAGTCTTCTTGGAAGTGGTAATGGTATAGGGGATAATTCCAGTATTACTGGTGATATGTCCAGCTATGGTCTTTTAATAGGTGGTAATGGTATAGGGGATAATTCCAGTATTACTGGTGATATGTCTGGTTATAGTCTTTTGGTAGGCAATAGTAATATAGGAAATAATTCCAGTATTACTGGTGATATTTCTGGTAATTCTATTTTTTTAAGTCTTGGAAAATTTAAGGAAAATGTTAAAATTACTGGAGATGTTGCCAACCGTGGGATTTTTTCATATAATGCTATCAGTGGGGCTGGCTTGGGAACTAGTGTTGAACACGGTCTGGAAGATTATGTAGTTAATGAAAAGAAAACAGAAGATGCTGTTTCTGAAAAAAAATAATTCTAGTTTTTTCAAATAGAGTTTTAAAGAGATTGAATTGTATCACCCTATGCGAGGAGAAAATATATGCAGATTAGATGAAAGCCCTACGCTGGAGAAGAGCTGGAGCATTCTCGTTTCTGTTTTTCCTGCAAATAATACTTTTGCCAGAAAGTTATAAGTTCCCTCCATGTTATCTTCCGGTATATTTATTGTGAATTCAAAGGTTTCTTCCTCATCAGTTTCTATGTTCCTTCTTTTTGATGCTGAACTTTCTAAAATTTCACCTTCATTAAAAAGAAATGCCTCTAGTTGAACATTCATGTCAAGGTTTTGGTATGTGATATTATTCACTTTGTAGTGATTACTAATAAAAAGGCTTATATATGGCTGTAATATGCCTTTTTTGCCATGTCAAGAATTATTGATGCTCTAAAAAAACACAAGAAAAAGTCTCTTACAGCTTTAGCCCTTCTTGGAGCCATGACTGTAACTTTTAAAGATAATGTTCATTTTGGTTCCGTTACAATAAAAAATCCTCAAGGAAACCAATATGTTTGGGGGTTAATGCCAACTGTTACTGTTGAAGGAAATAGCATTGGAAATATTCATAGTTTTGGCTTGATGCACTCTATTAATAAAATAGGGGATAATTCCAATGTTACTGGGGATATGTCCAGTTATGGTCTTATATTGGGAGGTAATAAGGTGGGAGATAATTCCAGTGTTACGGGGAATATTTCTGGTTATGGTCTTTTATTTGGTTGTAATACCATAGAAGATAATTCCGGTGTTACGGGGAATATTTCTGGTTATGGTCTTTTATTTGGTTTTGGTGAAGTTGGTTCTGATTCCAATGTTACTGGGGATATGTCCAGCTATGGTCTTTTAAGAAGCACTAACTGTGTGGAGTATATTTCTAATATTACTGGAGATATTTCCAGTCATAGTTTTTTATATGGTTATAATGAAATAGGATTTAACTCTTGTGTTACTGGAGATATGTCCAACTATAGTCTTTTGGTAGGCAATAGTAATATGGGAAATAATTCTAGTGTTACTGGAGATATTTCTGTTAATTCTATTTTTTTAAGTCTTGGAAAATTTAAGGAAAATGTTAAAATTACTGGAGATGTTGTCGTTCGCGGGCTTTTTTCATATAATTCTGTCAGCGGGTTTGGCCTTGGGACTAGTGTCGAACATGGTTTGGAAAATTATGTAGTTAATGAAAAGAAAAAAGAAGATGCTACTTCTGAATAATTCTAGTCTTTTCAAATAGAGTTTTAAAGAGATTGAATAGTGTCATCTTATGCGAGGAGAAAATATATGCAGATTAGAGGAGAGCCCTACGCTGGAGAAGAGCTGGAGCAAAGACAGGCATAATCTGGCTATTGTTTTTCCAAACTTATATTATGGTGGGGTTTATAGCCTTGGGCCATTGATTGTGTATAACTTAGTGAACCATCTTGACGATTGGAACTGCGAAAGGAGATTTTTGGATTATTCTGATATTAGAAATTTTGATGTCGTTGGGTTTACATTTCAATATGAGCTGGATTACTACAATCTGATTAAAATATTAAAGAAAAATAATATTCCTGAAGATAAAAATAAAAGAGAGCCATGGAAAATATTTTTTGGTGGCGGTCCTTCTGTCACATTGAACAGCAGACCTGTAGAAAAATATCTTGATGTTATTTTTTTGGGAGATTGTGAAGACAGTCTGCCTAAAGTTTTGGAGGCATATAATCTGGAGATGAAAAAAGGCAAAAATAATTTTGATAAAAAAATATTTTTTGAGAATATATGCAATATTGAAGGTGTTTATGTCCCTGGAATGAGCAAGAGAACCATTTCAAAGGTTAATTTGGAGAATGTTGATTACCCCCTTGTTCAGCCATTGCCTGTTACATGTGGCAAGGAATTTGTTTTTGGGAATTCATTCATTCTTGAACTGGAAAGAGGGTGCCCATATAACTGCAAGTTTTGCGTTATTCCAACTGTTTCTGGATTTAGATACAGGAAATATGATGATATAATCAACATTATTGACCAAGGCCTAAAGATAAATAGCAGGAGTAAGGTAGTAATATATTCACCATCATTTGTTCATCCAGACAGAAATAAAATAATGAAATATATGACTGATAAAAATATTAAATTTAGTGTTCCTTCTTTACGTGCTGAGCTAGTTGACAGAAAAACCCTTGAAATTATATATAACGGAGGGCAACGGTCAATAACTATAGCGCCGGAGTCTTCCGAGAGGGTTAGAAAATTAATGAACAAGAATGTTAAAGATGAGAGTTATTTAAAACTTGTAAAATTGGCCGGTGAAGTTGGATTTAAGAAAGTGAAGCTATACCTGGTTGTTGGCTTTGAATGTGAAACTGAAGAGGATATTAGTAATTTAGTACGCTTAGTGAAAAAGTGTGCTGATGCATTTGGGAGGAGAATTACTGCATCAGTAAATGTTCTTGTGCCCAAACTAATGTCTTCTTCCAATGACTGGAAAGTAGACAAAACAAAAGCTAAAAAGAAACTTAAGTATATCAAAGATGAATTAAAGAGCTATGTTAATAGTGGGAAAGTAAAAATAAAAATAGGTGATGTTAATAATTCTTTTGTAGAATGGAATCTTTCTGTTGGTGAAAAAATTTAATAGTCTATGTTCTCTATTGACGTAGGTATCACAGATCTTAGCAGTATTATTATTGCTGAGAATAATATTAATAAGCCCGCTGCTGATACTATGGTTGGCAGGTCTACGGGGATGTTTGAATATACTAATATAAGCGCTATGTAAGATAAAAAGTTCATTGGCAATTTTGAGCTTAGCCCATATGCAAATTGTTCAGGCAAGATGTGCAAAAAATTTATCATTGTGAGCAATATGGACATTATGCCTACTGCCACACCTATTGCCAGCTTGACATTCATTGTTTCTATCATATTGTGATTATATAAATATCTGAAAATATCCACTGTTACAAAGATTAGTACAAGGGCATTTCCATAGGCACTGTTCCACCCAAGCTCTTCCTGCTTGTATCTCGAAAAATAAATTTCCGTGAGGAATACAGTTAAAACCAGTGGTATTGCAATCCAAAGCATTTCTGTATGGTTTACTGGTGCTGTAAGCATTTCAAGAAATCTGTCTTTAATATCCATCAAAGAAATATCTGCCACCTCAATTGCCATGTTTATGAATGACTGTGTTTGATTAAAAGTATTTCTGTCGGGGAAAAGGCTTAAATTCTCTTGTTAAAATTTCATGAGATGGTATCTGTATTGGAAGCTATTATCCTAGGAGTAATCCAAGGGTTAACTGAGTGGTTCCCTGTTTCAAGTTCAGGGCATTTAGCACTGTATCAAAATATCTTTGGTCTTGATGTGCCTGTGCTATTTGATATTTACCTCCATCTTGGCACCCTAATAGTATTATTTGTATTCTTCTGGAATGATATTATAAAAATAGTATCTGATGTCTTAAGCCTAAGGTCTGAAACCAATTATTTTGAAATGGGGAAGAATATTTTTATTGCTACTTTGGTCACCGGTGTTATTGGGTTTGTATTTTATAAAGCCTTTACTGATTTATTTTCTAATCTAATCGGTATTGGGCTTGGGTTTTTGTTTACTGGGTTTATTTTAATTGCCGGCAAGAATGTTAGTTCGGTAAAAAAAGATATAGGTGTGTTTAATTCCCTAATAATCGGAGTATTTCAGGGTCTTGCTTTGATTCCAGGTATTTCAAGAAGCGGTTCTACAATAGGGGTTGGAATAATCAGGGGCATAGACAAGATGAAGCTGGCTAAATTTTCTTTTTTATTAAGCATTCCGGCTATTATTGGGGCTACTTTGGTTGATACTGCTAATAATTATAAAAGCGCTATTCCTTTTTTGGCTGAGAATATGCTTGCTATTTTATTGGGTATTGGGTTTTCTGCTTTGGTTGGATATTTGTGTCTTAGGTGGCTAATGAAACTGATAGATAAAGGTAAATTCCACTATTTTGCGTATTATTGCTTTGCTGTTGGCTTATTTACATTATTTATTGCGTAAAAATAAAGCGATCCCCCTGGGATGGCGCCCAGAGGTCCCACAAAGACAAACCGAGTGAACGGAGGTTTTAGTGCAAGTTTGGAGCTTTTGTGAACTCAATTACTTACGATATTAGTAGTATCTGGCTTCTTTATAAAGATTATTAAAAAATTATGGTATTGATAGTGAAAAATAGTGAAAAATAGTGAAAAATTACTCTAACATTCCTTCAAGCAATTTCTGTCCCACCTTCTAATGCTTATTTGTTAGCTAAGACCCTCTCTCCCTGGCGTGTTACTTTAATTACCTTATTGCGACCTATTTTGGAGATTGTTACCATTCCGAGGCTCTGTAAGTCTTCTATTTTCTTTTGTGTTGTTGGTGCTGTAATGGAAAATCTTGACCCAATATTCTTGTATGTAACCTGTTTATTTATGCTGTTCTGATTGTCTATAAACTCTAAAATATCCATCAATTCGTCTGTAATTGAGCTCTTCACTGCATGTTCTGGTGGTCTGTGTAATTCTTTTTCGAGTAATGAAAGCTGTTTGTTTGTGAATATCACAGGATCGACTGGGAGGAGAAATATTGCTTCCCTCGTCATTACCTTATCATTAATATTTGTAATAAACCTAAGGAAATTATCAAAACCATACTTATTGATTATGTAATCAGATCTGTCCATGAGTATTATGGAATCCTTATTCTTTTCCATAAATTCTGATGCAACTTTCTTAATCTGATTCAAATCTGATGAGGTGGATAGCCCCTTTTCTTTTTCATCTGAAAGCCATATAATATTTTTTTTCTGTAACCCATATTTTTGCTCAACTATTGAAGGATTCTGCCTTGTAATCAGCAGAGGTGTGTATTCCTCATTCATTTTGTCAATTAATATCTCATAAGCTTCCGAAGAACTGGAATCTTTAAGCAGGTAGCTTGTTCCTGACTCAACAATATATTTCTTTGTTAATCTCTCTTTTTTCCCCTTTAGGTTAATGAACCTTTTTAGCCTTGGACTTTCTTCTATTATCTTTCTGAGACTTGAAACCATCTGGTTGAAGGTAAATGCAAGATCTGATATTTCATCATCCTGATCTTTTACATCCAAATTTATGTCAAAATCACCCCTTGTTATCTTTGTGGCTGCTTCTGAAAGAGCTTTGACTGGCTTTGTTATAGCCTTTGTCAAAGAAGACCACACAATAAGGGAAAGTATGATGCTCAGTATGGTTGTCAGGAATATGACCACAATTGCATTTCTTACAACTAAATTTGATTCCCTATTGGCTTTCTCCTTTATTTCCGAAAATCCATTTAGGGATTCCTGCAATGAATCAACTGCATCAACCACATCTCTTTCCAGCTGCTTTGCAATGCTGTACTGCACAATGATTGATGATTCGTCATATACCACACCTTTGGCAAGATCCAAATCCCTCTTTTGAATTAATTTTTTTGCAAGCTTGTAAAACGTATCATGCTTGTTTACTGCTATTGAAACATCTCCAGAAATTGTATGGTATTCAGAAGATGTTATTTTATCTGCCTCTTCTTCAAAGACTGAGTTGATATAACTGAACTCATATTTTAATTCTTCCAATATTTCCGGGTCTGACTCTATAGAATATTTCTGAACTATATAATTTCCCTTCCATAAGATGCTCATCATATTCTGTACGTTTCTTTCAAGTGGGTTTATTTCTTGGGTTATCTTATCGAGCTGATTATCTATGCGCAGAGTGTATATGGTTGTTATTATTGCGCTAATAAGCAAAAATGCTATTATTACTGTGAAACTTATCAGAAGCTTTTTTTCTATTTTCATATAAGCTTACAAAATTACTGAGTTTAAAGGTTTTTCTGAGTTTAAAAAGAAAAAAAGGTAGGGGGGAACCTACCTTGAATATTTATTTTAATGCTTTCTGTATTTCTATGACTGCTTCTTGGTCATTTGATAGGTCTTCATCTTCAAGACGAACTATACTTGATTTAATATCTTTAATTCTGGCTTCTGCCTCAACAGATTTATGCCTGGATATTAAATAGGCTGTAATTGTTGAAAGTTTATTATTAAGTTTTTTTGATATTTCATTTGTCCTATCAGTATGTATCCATTGTTTTAAATCACCCATGTTTTTGTAATGATTATTTGCATGACTCTTGAATTTCTTTATGTCTTGCTGTGTTTGCCCCCATTCATCATGTGTAACTACATTGTCATCAATATATCCTGAAAGCCTTGCATAAAGCTCAGACCATTTTTCCTTTGCTTCTGCTATTCTTTTTTTGTATCCTGGAAATCTTTTCTGAGCATCTTTATCTGCATCTATCCTTGATTCAATTGCATCAAGTTCTAGCATTATACTTTCTATTGAATTAAGCAGATGTTCAACAATATTCTTTGCCCTTTCCTGCATTCCTTCATCAAATTGGGATTGATCATCAATTTTTCTAAGTTCTAAATAATCAAATTTTACCTCTGATTTGCTATTTACCAATGTTGCTTTCAATGCCATTTTTCTGTTAGCTATAGCCTGAGCATCCAACCTGTGAAAATTAGCAACACCACCCTCTACTGATACGGCGCTTAACTGTCCATTAACTTTTTTGATATTTTTTGCCTTTATTTTGATGGGTGCTTTTTTTTCAACTGCATATGCATTTGTATATTCCTCATCTATTTTTGATGGTTCAACTCGCTCTGCTTCATTTTCAGCAAATACTGCCGGGATGATGCTCAGAACAAACAAAGCAATCACCATTAATGCTCCAATTTTTGTTTTCATTTTTATTATCCTCCGTGGATTTGTTTATAGCTGTGTTGGCACATTTTATTTATAAAGATACTTTCAAAATACTTTACAAAAAGCTTTACAAAGCTTTATATCACTAAATTATCTTTTATTTTTATGAAATATTATATTTCTCTTGGAATGAGGTTATTTGTTTCTTTGATGGCTGTGTGGTCATCTATTATTTTGGCATTTGCAAAATTAACCATTGTCAATAATAAAATTAAAACAATTATTAGTTTTTTTATAAATATTTAATGGTTATTTATAAATTTGGATTGGACTATCTAAAAATAGCCCATCCATTTAAGGTTTGACCATCCCAACCTTGAACCATCCATCTTCCATAGTATCTGTCTATAAACTTAAACTTGAAGATTTTATATGTTCCTGCGAATAAAGT
>JAUYMN010000016.1 GCA_030699455.1 Nanobdellota archaeon
AAAGAGAAGTATTGTTTTTTTGTTTGAAAAAAGAAATATCTTTAGTTCATTTTTTGAAAAGATATTCCCTATGCATTATCTAAATAAAAGATTCAACTTCCTAAAAGATACTTTAGAGTCTCTAGAGAAAGATCTTAGGCATTATATTGAAAAAAATACTGAGTTTGATACTGAAAGCATTAAAGCATCTTTAAATCTAATACTACAATTAAAGATTTTATCTTTAATAGAAAAAGAAGAAATAAAACATAAAAAGGGAGTAACTGCCTTAAGAAAAGAAGAGAATAAAATTATTGATTGTTATTTTAAAAATAAATCAATCTCAGATATTAAAAATATTAAAGAAAATTTAGAATATCTTATTTTCTTAAAAAAAGAATATAATCTTCAAAGTGATATTAACAAATATGAGAATCTGGAAAAAGATAATCATCTAAAAGAAGATGAACTGTATAATCATTATTACCGTGATCTTTCAAAAGAAGCTAGAGAATATTTTAAATCAAAAAAAGAACGTCAATATGTAACACCCCTCCTTTCTCAAATGAAAACCCAGAAAGAAATATTGGGTTTATATCAAGAAATAACAAAGATAGAACAAGTACTTTTAGACAGCCAATCAATCTACAATATACAACAAGATATTCAAACTTTCAAAGAACAGAGAATTAAAATCTCTAGAAGTATATTTGAAAATTATTGGTTCAAGAAAATAAAGGAAACTTCAATCCACGATGAAAATCATGTTTCCAGATACATTGATGCAACTGAAAAATTGGAAAAATATATCGAAGATTATTCTTTGTGGAAACAATTGGTAGAAGAACAAGAAAGAGAAGTTCAAGAATTGTTATCTTTTCTTCCAATTTGGGTTGTAACAAACCTATCAGCAAAAAATAGTCTCCCATTGAAAGAGAATCTTTTTGATTTGTTAATCATTGATGAAGCATCACAATGCGATATTGCTTCTGCCCTACCATTATTTTATAGGGCAAAACAAGTTGTAATTATTGGCGATCCAAAACAGTTAAAGCATATTTCATTACTTAGAGAAACAGAAGATAAAAAAATTGCATCTCAAAATAAAATTCCTGAGTTGTATTTGGATTATGCCTACAGTAAAAATTCTCTTTATGATATTTCAGAAAGGACAATAAAAAGTAAGGATAAATCACCAATTTTACTAAATCAACATTATCGCTCTTACAAAGACATCATTAATTTCTCCAATGAGCATTTTTATGAGAAAAAATTAAACATAATGACCGATGAAAGCAAATTAATCCCAGACATAATTCATCCAAAGGGGATTAAATGGGTTGATGTTTGCGGTAAGACTAGCCAAACTAAAAGTCCATACAACAAAGAAGAAGCAATAGAAATGATAAAAATTCTCAAAAGTTTTCGTAAATCAAATTTAAAGAAAATATCTTTTGGGGTTGTAACCTTGTTTAGGGCTCAAATGGAATTAATTGCTAATATGATTAAAAATACTAAAGAATTAAAGAATATGGATATTACGGTAGGAACCACCCATAGATTTCAAGGAGATGAAAAAGATATAATCCTCTTTTCACCTGCAATATCGAAAGATATAAAACAAACGACACTAAACTGGATTCATACAACTACTCAATTGCTGAATGTAGCTATTACCAGAGCAAGAAGCGTTCTTATTATTGTTGGCGATAAGAAAAAATGTAATGAAACCGGAGGTTTTCTTAAGAGTTTAGTAAAATATGCTGAATCCAAAAAACAGGTAGATATTAATTTTGATTCTCCTATAGAAGAAAAACTATTCAAAAAATTAACTAAAGAAAGAATTAAGATTCTTCCCCAATATGAAACAAAAATAAGAGGGAAAAAACCTTATCGGCTTGATTTTGCTTTGTTCATAAATGAGAATAAATATGATATTGAAGTAGATGGTGATAAAGCCCACTCTCAGAAAATTGAATCTGATATTTTACGAGATATTCATCTTAGGATCGAAGGATGGAAAGTAAGAAGATTCCAAGCTAGCGAAATTTATGATAATATTGATAAAGTGATAGAAGAAATAAAAAGATTATGTTAAACAATACTTATTAAAATGCCACGCTGTCCAAATTGCTCATACAAACTTGTATTGCTTTCTCCTAGACCTAAATACAAATGCGCCGTATGCTCAAAACTTTATCTTAAAAAAGAAATAGAAGTTAAGGAATTTCAGAAATTCAATAAAAGAAGAAGAATTGAAGATGTGGAAAGCTATGAAAAGGTTCTAAAAGAGCATTTAATAAGAATCAGAGAAATTAAGAAAGATCTAAGGCTTTTATTTAATAGATTCTCCAAAACTCCTAAAAAATATAGAAATGAGTATTATAAAAAGAATAAAGAGAAAATAAAGCAATTAAACAAAGAATGGAGATTAAAGAATAGAGAGTATAATTTAAACAGAAAACAAGATTATAGAAAGAAAAACAGAGAAACTCTTAATACTAAAGCTAAGTTAAAAAGACAGACTAATCCAGTACCAGAAAGACAAAACAAATACAGAAAAGAAAATAGAACTGTAATAAGGACATATGGAATGATTCAATACTACAGAACAAAACAAAAAGAGTTAGCAATGAGAGAATTAGAAAGAACAGGTTTTGAAAATGATGAAGAGATTTACTTTAGATGAAATCAAAATAAAAAGAAAGAAGTTTGGATTAACACAGTTAGAACTAGCAAGAAAAGCAGGAGTTTCTCAATCAATAATAGCCAAAATAGAAAAAGGAAGAATTGATCCAACATATTCTAGCGTAGTAAAAATAATAGAATGCTTAGACAGGCTAGAATCAAAGAGCACAAAGAAAGTTGAAGATTTAATGATTAAGAAGATAATATCTGCAAAACCAACAGATAAAATTCATGACATTGTATTATTAATGAAGAAATATGAAATATCCCAATTACCTATAATTAAAGATTCTAAAGTAGTAGGCTCAATATCAGAAAAAACAATAATGGATGCCCTAATAAACAATAATACAGATGTTGTAAAGAATTCAAAGGTGGAAGAATATATGGGTGATATCCCTCCATCTGTGCCTTATGGGACAGATATAATGTCTGTAATATCTTTACTTGATAATTTTTCTTATGTCATTATAATAAAAAAAGGTGAAATAATTGGTTTATTAACAAAGTCAGATATTATCAGAGATTTCTGTTAATTCTTTAAAGAATTATTTTATCATAAAATATTATATAGTTCTATGTTTATACAAATTCTATAAAACCTTGGAGGCAATAAAAATGAGCATAGAAAATCTTGATATGGCAATTAAAGGATATGAAAATAAAAAGAAAGTAAGGATAAGGCTAGAAAAGAAGGAAGAACTAAAAGAACAAGAAAAAGAAACAAAATATAAAGAAAATGAGAAAAATCTAGGAGAAGAAAAATTAGTAACATATGAGAAAATATTGGCATGGAAGGAAGACTTCATTAAGACCAAGCAATTTAAGAAACTTTTCAATAAAGACAAAGACGACATAATAATCTATTGGGGTAATTGGGGACATAAAAATCCAACTTATGGACAAGGTGGATGTTGGTCTAGAGTTTACTTAGAAAAATCAGGTAGGCTAAGATATTGGGCTGGATACAAGTGGATGGCAACAGGACCAGATTTTGGCTTAGATCAGAATACGTTTCAGAAACTGTCTTATGATTACTTAAATAAACTACAACAAGATATTAGTAAGGGAGAGATTTATAAAACCATTGCCAAAGAATTAAAAGAAAGGGAAAAGTAGATTTTTATCTCTTCCCACACCACAATACCTCAAAAACGAAGATTTTAAGCCTCCTAATGAGCATATGTTTCATTCAGTTCCCACTTTTGCACTTTCCTATCTACTGTAAACTATCCCAAAAAAATAAATTTTTCTAATATGCTATTTAAATCTCACTTAATTTTTTCTTCTATCTTCTTTTTAACTAGAATCTATATCACACTAATTTATATCAAGATGTGTTTCATACAAAAACGCAACATCTTTGTTATACCTTTTTAGTATTTTAATCTTTTCATTAAATAATCTCAAAGAGGTTATCTTCTTTTTCCCTTTCAGGAATTTCTTTAAATCTCCCAATGTTTTATTAGCAATCCTGGTACATTCACCAGGTTTTAAATGTGCATTCAAACAAGCTCTGCATATATTTCCAAATGCTTTATCATCATCAAATTTTTCACATCTTCCATCTCTTTTTTCAATTAACACCATTTTATATCTTTCTAAAGGTTCATCCTAAATTTATCCTCCCATTTGCAATAAATATTAATAACCATGCCAACAAGATTAATACAATGCCAATAGCCAATCTCATATAGCCCCTGTTCTTATTCTTCCATTTCTTGATATTATATACTTTTCCTCCCAATATAACTATTGCCAATATAACAATTAAAGGTAATACAAATATTAGGTTGTACAAAGCCAATAATAAAACAGCAGTCCAGTCAAAATTTTGAGCCAATAATAAGGTAATTGCTAAATAAGGCCCACCAGTACACGGTAATTCAACTGCAGCTACAAAAAATCCCAATAATATAATGCCAACGATTGAGATTTTTTTACTCATCTTATGTATTCTTTTTACAGCCCAACGAGGAATCTGCAAGCTAAATCCCTGTCCATACCAAAAACAATCTTTAATTTCTATTATACCCCCAACAACAAGGACCATAGCAGCCAGAACAGACAATACCATAGTAACAACTAAAGGTATAGCATGTAAAAATTGAACAAGACCCAATCCTGCAATAAAATAAACCAGACCAACAACGCCGATATATAATGAACTTAAAATAAACATTCTTAATCTTGATTGTCTTGTAGCTAACATTACTGAAATTAGTAAAATCAAAACACCAATAGCACAAGGATTAATAGAATCAACCAAGGCAGTAATAACCACTGTCAAAGTTGTTGGTAATCCCGCTTCAATTGCCATAGATCATATCTCCTTTTTCAATAGCTATTTTATAAGTTTCACAAATCTTGTCTGTTTTATCTTTCTTTTTATCAAATTCAACAATTATACAGTCTCCGGGAGGAACATCCTGATATCCGGATAAAACATAATTTTCATCGACTTTACTTTGTTCAACCAAGAATCCAGACTTCTGTTTGGCAAAGGAATTAACAACTTTATATAAAAATATCTGCACTTCTCCAGATTCTCCATTACATAAATCTCCATTCTCAGCTTCAACAACGCCGTTATCTGTAGGAACATTAAAAGATGTTCCGATTAAGTTGCCGCCTATAAAATTAAAAAAATTATGCAGATCAACACTCCCAACATCATTTATAATCCCTTCAGCATGCATCCTTCCATCATTGTGCTCGTGAAATAATTCAGTTCCTATCCTATTAAGCATTCCTTCTGGTTCAACTAAATCTAACTCTTCTCCACAGTTCCAAATCTGAAAATCAGCATGCCAATGTACAGGTCCTTTCGTTTCTGAATTTAAAGTTAAGTTAATTGTGTCTGCTACAACAACAAGTGTGACTGAACCAACAATATAAACAATTATCCAAAAAAGGATATGCTTCTTGCTAAAACTCCTTTTATAAAAAATCAAGTATAAAATGGGAATAAGTGAAAAAATAAATATTGTAATGATAAATGATGCAGGAAGAAAATCCCTGAAAATTCCTTCATTTGGTTCAATAGTATCATCTTTAAAGTCTTCTAATCCTTCTTCATCTTCATGTGCAAATACAAAACTTATTAATAATAATAATATAAATAAGTATACAACCCTCTTTTTCATCATTATAAAATAATTTAATAATTTAAATACATTTTCATATGGTTGGCTCTGCCCTAAATATTTTTTAAGAGGGAGGTCGTAATCACCCTACAGATTAAAGTCTGTAAGAGTTTCCTTACGACTAGAATGACAAAGAAATAGGACCATTATACTATAAATTATGTCCATCCAAGTCTTTTTAACGCTACAAAGTACAATAACTCTTACAACATTCTGTAGTAAAACACCTAAATAAGTTATATGTAGTATTATCATATGGTAAAACATCACTCATTCACAGAGGATATTATAAAATCTCTAAGTCCATTAGAATCATTAGTTGTTAAATTATTAAAACCCCATAAAAAATATTCCTCTAAAAGTGTTTATAATTTGATTAATAAAAAATAAAAAATATCCAGAAGCAGTATTCCTGTAATTCTTGATAGGTTATATAATAAAGGATTGTTGGAAAGGGAAACAGAGAAACTCTTAATACTAAAGCTAAATCAAAAAGACAAAGTAATCCAGAACCAGAAAGACTCAAAAATAGAAGTTATAGTGCTAAGAACAGGGCTATAGTAAGGACATATGGAATGATCCAACATTACAGAACAAAAGGCTCTCGCACTACAATACCTCAAAAACGAAGATTTTAAGCATTCTAACGAAGAGATTTTTCATTCAGTTCCCACTTTTGTACTTTCCTATCTACTGGTTAAATAAATACTTTTAAAAAACAAACTGGTAGCGTTCTATTTTATGCCGCCGTGGCTCAGTCGGTAGAGCGTCGCATTGGTAATGCGGAGGTCGTGGGTTCGATTCCCATCGGTGGCTGTTTTTCTTAAAGAGCAAAGCATCCTGATTGCATTATGAAAGAAAAGGTTTATATACTAATTATCACTATAATGATAACTATGAAAATGGCATTAATCAACCCTTACGTGGTAAAAATCGTTATAGCTGCAAGAGAAGAAGATTCCATCAGAGCGATTTCTCAACGAATCCAGTTAAGTTATGGGTGGACCTACAAGTGGATGCATGATTTAGCAAAAATAGGGGTTTTCAGATTAACAAAAACAAAAGTCTACATCAACAAGAAAAATGAGTTTTACAGGAAAATTATGAGTTTTATCAAAGGGGTCTTAGCCAAAGATGTTTCATCCTACTACGATGTCTTAGCCCTTTTTGGGATTAAATACTGTTTTACGAAAACAGATGCGGTGTTCATGTGGACAAAAGGCGGTTACAATATTGCCCGTTATAAAGAGTACTATCCAATTTTTATTAAAATAAAAAAAGAAGATAAAGCAATTTTTGAAAAATATTGTAAAAAATTACAATTAAACATTCAAAAAAAGGAAGGCATTTTTTATGTAATTGAGTACGTTGATAAAATAGAGATTTCTTTTGCGGATAATATCCCGGTTGATTCTTTAGAGGAAACTATCAAGTTTATGGAAAAAAACAAGTACAATTTTGAGCCGGCTTTGGAAATGATTAAGGAGATGTATAAAAAGAAAATTAAGGTAAAATATAAAGAGGCTGTAACTAATGTTTGAAAACTACATAGAACGAGAAAATACAATCTTTGAAATACTTCAATCTTTTATAGATGCACGTTTGGATTACATCGTTGTTGGGGGATATGCAATAAGTGCATATAAGCATCGATTCTCAGTAGATGCCGACATTGTTCTAAAATCAGAGGATAAATCAAAATTTGAAGAAATCTTGAAGAAAAAAGGTCTTGCCAAAACTGTAGTCAAAGATTTGAATCACTTGTACGCTCCAGAATTTATCCGTTATGAACTCAAAACAAAGCTCCCTATAAGTATAGATCTGCTTATCGATGGTATAGGCTCGAGAACGACAGCTGCTTCTTTCAGCTTTGAGCAATTGAAAGAACACTCACGGAAAAAGAAGATTATAGGTACTGAAAAGGAAGTGATTGCCCAAGTACCACAACGAGAAGTCCTAATTGTCTTAAAGTTGCATTCTGGAAGATTGACAGATTTTCGGGACATTGCAACTTTAGCAAAAAACATAGATATTGGGATTATAGAAAGCATGATTTGGCAGGGAAAAATAGAGATTGTAAAAGAAAACATCAAAAAGTTAATATCACTTTTAGACAAGAAAGAATTTATGGATAGCTTTAAGGGAGTCTTCATGGAAAAGAAATATGATATTGACAGTGATGAGATAAAAAAATTAAACAGATTATTAAAAAATGGTTGATCAATTTCTTATTGGTATGGAAAAAAGAAGAAATTAGTTAAGAAAAAGACTGTTCTTATTGAGGCTTGGTTAGACCAAAGACTTATGGTTATAGAACTTTTATTCTTATCTCTCACAATGGCTTTTTTTAAAGCGCAAAGCATCCTGATTGCATTATGAAAGGCAACCTATTAGCAACTGGGGTTTAGTCTCGCCAGCTAACCAGTTACTCAAAAACTAAAGTTATATAAATAAAACAATTCCGAAAAAAAGGCATGCAAAAATATTTGATAAATGGTTTTCATAGGGTAGGCACAGATGATCCAGTAGCCATAAATGGCAATATCTCGGGACGTGATTTTAATTGTAGGTTAAGATTTAACACACATATTTCTTATGGATCTAGGCTTTATAATGAGTTTGTAGAGGGGGAATTAAACCAGCAAAATGGATCAAACACATTATCATTCATCAGAATACCAGAAGATTATCGTGATCCACTTTTATTTTATCATTTAATTAACCCAAACAGAAACGATTCAGATTTTTCAGGAGAATATCAGGGATTTGTAAAGGAAGTATCACCTCATCGCTCCAAGGGTATATTGGATGCAATGAAACAATCAAAAATTTTGCTTTTTATTGAAAGAGGTTTTGGTACTGGGAAAAATGTCGGAGAGGCTGGTCTGACATTAAAATTAGAATAATATTCTCCATTAAGAATTCTTTAGTTTTGAATAGAAAAGCAATTCAATGCCCTGATAAAAGGCAATTCCGGCAACATTTCTTTGTTCAACCGCTTTAACTATTTCCCTGCCAGTGTAGGTATGATCGCATATTGGCTCATCTGGTTCAGAGATGTTGATTATATGTCTGTGGAGGAGCTTTTCATGACCACAAGAAAAGGTAATCCCTACGGACTCTTCTGCATTTCTGATGATATCAGCTAATTTACGGGGAGTAAGACCGTTCAAATTTGCAAAAGGCCTATCCATAAGACCGTTGGACTCAAGATGTGTCACAAAAAAATCAATTACTTCTTTTTCAGGCTCCCATTCATACATGTTTTAACAATGAAGACAATAATTTAATAATTTTTCTATTATAATTTATATATGAGCGAGACAGTAAGATGATTCATTTTTAATCAAAAAGTGTAACCCAGACAGTTGTAGATGCTGGTCTCCAAAAGGAAGATTGAGAGCTAACTTTTAGGATTCTGTAAACTTAAATAATGGTGGAAGAACTTGCTTCTGAAAAAGCACCAAATATTGGGATTTCAGAGGAAAGTTATGTATAAAAAATAATCTTTATTTAAGATGTTAAGTTAACGTCTGTTTTTATAGTTAAAAAAAATTATGAAATAACAGGCCGTAAAGTTATCTAAAAAAGAGAAAATTGGAATAATCAATTAATTTTAGATATTCCCATTAAAGACAACAATATAAAGATATCACGAGATTTAGCCTTGTGGTGTTTCACTAAATAATTTATCTAAACATTCTCTTCAACATCTGCCTCAGTTATGAGTTTTTTCATTTTCTTCTAGGTAACTACTTTTTCTTTCTTTTGTAGTCACCTATTTCTTTCTTTAGATTTTTGTATTCTTTCAAATATAAGTTTATTGTTGGTTTTAGGTCTTTGTTAAATTCATATTCTCTTAATGACTGATAGTATTCAGCCCTATTTTTAAAATCTATATTTATTGGAGGCAGATTGTTTTTGAACAAAATATTATTGAGCAATATTCTGCCAACCCTTCCGTTTCCATCTTTGAATGGATGAATGTTTTCAAACTGGTTATGGACAACAGCGCCAAGCACTAACCCAGGGTATTTTAACTTGTTTTTATTGTACCAATCTACGAGATTTTTGAGTAGATGGTTTATTCTTCCTTGTGGAGCTCCTTCATGGATAACATTTTGTTTGCTGTCTATTACGACGACGTCCTCGCCTTTTTTTCTTAGCTTTCCTGCAAATGGTTTTGAGTTTTTAAAGACAACCTTATGAATTTGTTTTATCAGCTGTATGGATAAATGTTCTTTTGTTGCTCTTATGAATCTGATTGCTTCATCAACACCATAAGCCTCCGCAATGTCTTCTTTTGACTTCTCAGGCCATTTATCTTTCTCTAAAAGATTGTTTACTTCCTTCTGGTTTAATTTGCTTCCCTCCATGGCATTGGTGTTGTAAGTAAATATTTCTGAGAAAACTTTCCAATCAGATTCTGATAAGTGGGATATTTTCAGTGGAATCTCTTTTTCTAATTGTTTTATTTGTGCTATTTCCTCTACTGAAAGCTCAAAATGCAAGGGGTCTTTGATAATATTATACTTATGGATTTCTTCTAATATGAGCTTTTCAGCAATTATTTTTCTTTCTTCAAGCTTGTCTTTCTTCAAATCTTGGCCTAAATATTTCCTGAACTTGTGGACTTTAGACCCCTCCCTGTAAGAATGCGCAAAATAATACTTAATGCTCTTTCCTGAAGTTCTCTTTTCGATGTGCATAGGTATTATATAGGTGACTACATATTTAAATGTTTCTGCTATTAGTGACTACATTTTAATTGTTTTGTGGACACCTTGGAATTTGGAGTAATTACTTCTGTTTTTGGAGTTGATAAATCATGGAGATATCCAAAACATTCTCTTCAATATCTGCTTCAGTTATGAGCTTTTTCATTGTTAATTTTTCCTTTCAGATAATGGGATTCTGTAAACTTAAATAATGGTGGAAGAACTTGTTTCTGAAAAATCAAAAATATTAGGGTTTCAGAGAAAATTTATGTATAAAAAATAATCTTTATTTATAAATCATTAATTAACTTCACAGATTCACTTTTTAGTACATTGTAAAGTTAACGGTTGATAATTTAACTGAAATAAGAAAATCCGCCTAACGAGTGGTCATTATAAAAAAGGCAAGGTATTTACCTTATCCTCTTCTTGAGCCAATACAACATCCAAATCAAATATTTCATTTTTTAACAGTTCTTTTATTTTTTTTATCTCATTTTTTAATTCATCATCTGTTTTATGAAAAATCTGGACCATACAATTTGGATTAAACAAAGACAAAACGAGAACATTTACTTTTTTCTCGTTCCTGGCATAATAAATTATTTTATTCTTTAAGAACTTAGAAAAATTCTTCACATTCAAAAAAACCATTGAATAATTATATCCTACTTTTTTCATTCTAACTCCTGCCTTAATTCCTAAGACTACTTTTTCCTTCTTGAATTTTCTTAACTTGTGAAGAACCATCTCCGCTGAGACCCCAGTTTTCTTCGCAATGTCTATTATTTTACTTCTTCCATCCTTCTCCAGCTCTTTCAATATTTTCAAATCATGTTCAGAAAATTTTTGTTTTTTTATTCTTTCTCCGACTAATGAAAGGATTAGCTTTTTCTTATTATAAAATAATTTCAATGGATGAAACTCTGCAAGATAAGGTTTTATTATCAAATAGTCTAAAACCTGTTCTCCTTTTTCACTTATCATCTCAGAAAGAAAATCACTCATATCCTCTTCATCTTTAAAAATTAAATTTGTAAATAAATCATATTTTCCGAAACATTCTCCAAAAGAAATACAATTCTTACTCGCTTCCAGTTTTTTTGTAAATTTTTGAAGTGAAGAATATTTTTCTAATTTTATCAGCATCAAAATATAAACATTGTATCCGAAAGCAGAGTAGTTGAACATAGTAAAGAATTTTTCTATTATTCCCTCTTTGATGAACTTCTTCAGTGAGTGTTCTACCTGAATTCTTGTCATGCCTGTTTCTTTCGCTATTTTTGTTAATGACTCCCTGTTATTGTGATAGAAATATGATAACAGCTTAAGGTCTTTTTCTTTTAGTTCCATAATTACTATATTTTTATCATATTAATAAACTTTTCTATTATGATTATTTAGTTTTTTAATAAAAAATATTGAAAAGATATTTATATTGTGTGCTCTTAAATAAAGCATGATAAACAAAACAAGAAAAGGAACAGATAAAATGTTGGAAATAATCGGTGAATTGGAAACTTTAGCAGAAAGATGTGATAATGGAAGTAGTACAGCTTATGTCAAAGCGCAGAAAGTGAGAGATATAAGCGGACACGCCACTGGTATTGGATTCGGAAGAGGTGGAATACCAATAGAGACAAGAATAGTTCAATATTTTTCTGAAGAAAAACCAAACATCACAGGCAGTGCCACTGGTATTGGATTCGGAAGAGGCGGAGTTCCTAAGGAAACAAGTTATATTTTTTATAAATCGCAAGAAAAAAAAGGGTGATGAAAGGAGAAGTTAAATGACCCCTGCAATTACAGAGCAAAGAAAAGCTCTTCAAGAAAAAGCTAACATGTTAGTTGATTTCCAAGTTGGAATTCTTGATTCTTTAGCACAAGGTGACAACCCGGGAGAAGTTGCAAAACTTTCAAGACAATTTTTAACAAATTTTTATGGAAATTCAAATGAGCTTGCTCCCCCAAGCGGAGCTGATTTAGGAATTAGTGTAAATAATATGTGTAATTTAAGATGTTCTCATTGTTATTATGCTAATACTCACATTCCAAATAACACAAAAGAAGAAGCGATAGATGCTGACAGATGGAGGGATATAACAACCCAAGCCATTGATTTAGGAATGAACCATATTTCTATAATTGGTAAAGAACCCCTTTTATCTCCAGATAAAACGAGAGCAATTTTAGAAACAATAGATGAAAAAAGAAAACAAGGATTTGAAGTAAGGCCAGAAATGATTACAAATGGCACACTTATAGACAAAAATATTGAGTGGTTAAGCAGACACCAAGATTTTTATTTTTTCAGTATAAGCTTTGATGGTTATAAAAAAGATCATGACAAAGTAAGAGGTGTAGGATCATATCAAAGTTCATTAGAAGGATTGAGAACAGCAAAAGATGCAGGCATAAAAAATCTTACTGCCATATTTACGGCGATGCCCCACAATGTTTATTCTCTTGAAAGAATGGTTGAAGATTTGGCAGATGTAGGACTTGATTATTTGAGTATTGGTTATTGCTTTCCTACCGCCCACAACAAACAGGATTTAACTGCTGATTTACATTTGTTTAAGCAAACAGTCGATATTGCGTCAAGACTTCCACCAAATTTAGAAGTTTCATTGAATATTTTAGGTGACGAGCACTCACAAATAATAAGCGAGTTATATAAAGAAGGATTCTTTTCACTTGATAAAATTGGTGCAACAGAAGATTTAGCGCCTTCGCTCATTATTCCAATATCTCAAAGAACTTCAACAACACCAAGGGCACATGTTAATTGTACAATTTTGTCAACTGTTTTCTATGGAGGGTTTAGAATTGATTACGATGGAACAGCAATTGATTTCTGTGCAGACCTGAGAACACAAGAAAAGAGAGGTTTTGGAAATGTAAATGATAGTTCAGTTGAAGAATTATATGCAAAATCAAAAGCAATTTGGCCAGAATACACAGAAAGATATTATAATAGGTTATCAAGAGCGTTAAAAGGCGAAGAAGTAGGAGCAGTTCAAAATTGGTATGATGTTCTTGGCGTGAAATAGAATGGAGCTACAAACTCAAAGACTAAAATTAAGAGAAATTGTGCCAAGTGATTTAGAAGATTTAATGGAAACTTATAACAATTTAAGTCTAACACAATATTTATATCTTTCACCTTATCCGTTAACACAAGAAGAAACTAGAAAATTTATATCTCAATTTGATTCAGAAGCGAAACAACAACCAAGAACGGATTATAATTTAGGAATAGAGTTTAATGGGAAAGTTATTGGTTTAGTCCAACTTTTGTCAGTAGATAAATTTCAAGAAACAGCGTTTCTTGGTTACTCATTAAATGAATCATATTGGAGACGCGCAATAATAACAGAAGCCGTAAATGAAGTCATAAAGTTTTCATTTCAAAGATTAAACTTGCGAAGAATAGACTGTGAAATTGCTGTAGAAAATATTGCCTCTAAGAAAGTTGCAGAAAAATTAGGATTTTCTTTAGAAGGAACAAGAATAAAATATCGAAAGATGAAATCAACAGGGAAAATTCACGATGTTTATATTTATGGACTTTTGAATGACAATAAAGAGTAAAATTGCTCTAAATAGCTGACGCTAACTTAACAGATTAACTTTTTAGTAATATTTATAATATCTGATAGGATTCTATACACTCATGGATTTAAATCAACTGACTGAGTTTATGCTTCAGAAAAGAAACGAATTTGAAAAGGCGGTTAGTGACAAAGCTAAAAAGTTAAAGTTACAAGATATAATAAAAGAGATTCAGTTGGTCAGTGAGCACGCTACCATTCAAAAAAACATTCAAAAGTTTAAAAATGGTCAAACATTAAACTTTAGATTATATCGATGGTATTATAGTGTTGCTGTTAATCAACAAGAATTAATCCTTCGGGGTAATTATGGTATTGAAGTTGCAAAATTCAGAGGAGATGAAGTTAAAAGATTTTATGAGAGTCTATCAACAGCTATTTTGACGGAAGCTGAAGAAGAATTAAAAAACTGGCCTTTTTAACCTAAATGGTAATTAATACGTTTTAACTAATTTTTTATATGTTGATGCACAATGTTTGCAGCAAAAAACAAGCTTTTTTTTATTTAATATTTCGTTATGTCCACCCTCATAAACCTTGCAAGCACAATGTATGCAAACCTTTAATCTTGGCTCAATCGCAATATCGATAAGACCAGCAAATCTGTTAATCATAGATTTAGTCAGATTTTTTCCTTTCTCAGTCAGTTGATAGGTTTTTCTGTTTTTCTCTTTATGTCTTTCAATAATCAAAACTTTATTTTTCTTAAGCTGTTCAAAAAATGGATAAATATGCGAAGTGCTTATTTTTTTGTCAAGCTTGTCTTCCAATTCCTTGATAATCTCATAGCCATGTTTTGGTCCTTGTGAAAGCAGGAGCAAAGTATAAAGCTTTATGAGGTTGATAATTTTTATGTCTTTCATGTTAATAGAATAACACAGAAATATTTAAATACCTATCTTTTTTAGATATATCAGATTTAGATATAAATCATAGGAGAAATAAAATGAATAAAAAATCAATGCTCATTGCACTGCTTTTAATTACAGCTACAAGCTCATTTATGATGGGCTATGGTGGATATCATGGCAGTTATAACAATTACAACATGATGCAGGGTGGAATGCCATACAACGGATTTGCATACAATTCAATGATGCCGGTTAGATATGACATGAATTATGGTGGATACGGCTATATGATGGGTGGCTGGAATATGATGGGTAGTCGCATGGGAAGGATGATGTATTACTAAGGAATTGTTACACATAATGGTCAAAAATTTAAAAGAGAGGGCAATTGGTGCGACAGGAAGTATTTCAGGAATTGCAAGCATTCTTGGATCTTGGCAGGTTTGCCATAATATCTGTCTGGGCATTATTGCATTATTAAGCATACTTGGAATTACAGTGGTGGGTATGCCATTGGTATTCCTCACCAAAATTGCAGTGCCTTTATGGTCTATTGCAGTGGCATTCCTAATAATAACAGCATTGCTTTACATAAAAAAGAAATGCATATCAAAGAACCTCATAATACTCAATGCAGGGCTTATTATTGCAGGCACCCCATTTCAGTCAGTAGAAAGTTTTAGAGTGCTATTTTGGGTATTTGGCGGGATAATAGTAATATTGGCAATATCACTTTTTATAAAAGATAAGTTAACCAAGAAGGGAGCTAAAAATGAAAAATAAAATAGAATATGTAATTTATGGAGTAATAGTAATTTTAGTGGTTGCAATATTATTTAATAATCTGGTTCCATCTGAAAGCCAAGATAAGGAAATTCAAGAATTTAAATCAATATCCTCAGGAAGCACAGACACTGGAGATGTTTCAATCGAATTAAAACCAAAACAAATAACTGACGAGCAGATTATAATAGACATTTCAGTAAATACGCATTCAGTTGATCTTAGTCCATTCAATTTAGAAGAAATAACAACATTGGAGTTTGATGGAAAGGAAATCAAGCCTGTTTCAGCAATAGCATTAAGTGGACATCACTCATCGGGAGAAATAATATTCAAAACAGGAGAAGAAGTAAAGAGTTTCACAATAAAAATCAAGGGAATCCCTAATGTGGATGAAAGGGTTTTTGAGTGGCAATAAGATGGCCGTAGAAAAAATAAAAATACCAATTAAAGGAATGCACTGTGCATCATGTGCAGCCCCAATAGAAAAAGCCATAAACAAAAATAAAGGCATAAGGAATGCTACAGTAAATTTTTCTTCAGAAACAGCATATGTTGAATATGATTCCAATCAAATTTCAAGAGAAGCAATAGAAAAAAGCATAGAATCTGCAGGTTATAATGTAATAGGCAAATCAGGGCAAAAAACACTAAATATCAGGATTATAGGCATGGATAATCAGCATTGCCTCACAACAATAAATTCAGCATTAGAAAAAGACAAGGGCATAATATCAAAAGAGCTTTCAATAACACAAAAAGCAAAGATTGAATACAATCCATCAATAACAAACCCTTCAAAAATAAAGAAAATCATAACAGATGTTGGTTACAAACCGATTGAAGAAGATGCTATAGATACAGAGAAGGAAGAGAGAATAAAAGAGATACGTAGCTTAAAAATAAAGTTCACAATATCAATTATGCTGGCTGTGCCATTGTTATATTTTGCAATGGCTCCTCATTTTTCTCTTCCTATTAGCACATTCATTGTACAGTACATGACAATAATCCAGTTTGTTCTGACCACACCCATAATGATAACAGGGCATCAGTTTTTTACAAGGGGCTTCCGATCAATAATAAAAACACGCACCGCCAACATGGACACACTTGTTGCATTGGGTACAGGGGTTGCATACCTATACAGCCTTTTTATTGCAATTATGGTCTGGTCTGGAAGTCCAGCATATTCTCATGATCAGTTATATTTTGAAGTTGCTGGAAGTTTGATAGCATTTATTCTGCTTGGAAAATATCTTGAAGCTATTGCTAAGGGAAAAACATCAGAGGCAATAAAAAAATTACTCGGTCTTCAGGCAAAAACAGCAATTGTAATACGCAATGGCAAAGAAGAGAGCATATCTATAGAAGAGGTCATCGAGGGAGATATAATCATTGTAAAGCCTGGGCAAAAAATTCCAGTGGATGGAATAATAACTTTTGGACATTCCTCAATTGATGAAAGCATGATTACTGGCGAAAGCATCCCAATAGAAAAAAGCAGGGGGGACATGGTAATCGGCTCAACAATTAATAAAGTAGGATACTTTAGGTTTAAAGCAACAAAAGTGGGAAAGGATACAGCACTGGCGCAAATTGTTAAGCTTGTTGAGGACGCACAGGGCAGCAAGGCACCAATTCAGGGATTGGCAGACAAGATATCGGCATATTTTGTTCCTGCAGTAGTAATGATAGCAATTTTAAGTTTTTTCGTATGGTTTTTTTTAGGTTTTGGATTTGCATTCTCATTAACAATATTTGTTGCAGTGTTGATTATTGCATGTCCTTGTGCGCTGGGGCTTGCTACACCAACAGCAGTCATGGTGGCAACTGGTATAGGGGCAAGCAACGGCATTTTGATAAAGAATGCAGAGGCATTACAAGTCGCGCAATCGCTGGACACAATAGTGTTTGATAAGACTGGAACATTAACAAAAGGAAAGCCGCAAGTTATAGATATTATAAAAACAGCAGGGGTGGTAACAAAAGACATTATTCATTATGCAGCATTGGCAGAAAAAAATTCGGAACACCCTCTTGGCGAAGCCATCATTAATGAGGCAAAACAAAAAAATATTTCAGTAAAAAGCCCAAGTTCTTTTAGATCCATAACTGGCAAGGGTATTGAAGCAAGATACAGGGGAAAAATTATCTGTTTGGGAAATCGTGCACTTATGACGGAAAAGAAAATAGATATAACACCTTTCGAAAAAAGAATACAAATTTTGGAGCATGAAGGGAAAACAGTAATGATACTCGCATTAAACAAAGAAGTTGTTGGATTAATATCTGTTGCAGATACAATAAAAGAAAATTCAAAAAAAGCAATCAGTGATTTATTGGCGATGAAAAAGGAAGTTATCATGATTACAGGAGATAATAAAAGAACGGGGGAAGCCATAGGCAGAAAATTAGGCATTAAGACAATACTGGCAGAAGTTCTTCCAAAAGAAAAAGCCGATAAAATCAAGGAACTGCAAAAAGCAGGAAAAAAGGTTGGGATGGTCGGCGACGGAATTAACGATGCACCAGCTTTAACTCAAGCAGACATAGGCATTGCAATTGGAAGCGGAACAGATATTGCAATAGAAAGCGGAGACATAGTCCTGATAAAAGATAATGTTGAAGACGTGGTCTCAGTCATGAATCTAAGCAAGTATGCAATGAAGAAGATAAAACAAAATTTATTCTGGGCATTTTTATATAACACGGCAGGCATACCTATAGCTGCTGGAATTCTCTATCCAGTAACTGGGTGGTTGTTGAGCCCCATAATTGCAGGCATTGCCATGGCAACAAGCAGTGTAAGTGTGGTTAGTAATTCATTGATGATGAGGCGATATAAACTGAACAGAAGGAATTAAATAGGAGCCATAAATAAAATAAAACATGATAAATCAAAGAAACATAGGGTATTTGCTCATTGGAATATCCATAGTGCTAATATTATTGCTCGCATTTGTAAAAGTTGATGTTGACAAGAAGGACGTTCTCTTATGCGACATGGTTGCAAATAACCCAAATTTGGAAATGCAGGATTGTCCGGCGCATACAAGCAATACATCATGGTTTATTTTAATCAGCTTTGGCATAGCATTCATAATCCTGGCCAGCGGGATTTATTCCATATTTTTGTGGCATAGAAAAAAACCAGTGATTCAGAAATTTGAAGAAGTAGACCAATCAAGCATGGATGAAGATGAAAAAACAGTATATTCAATTTTAAAAGAATCAAAGGGTTCTATATATCAAAGCGATTTGATAAAAAAAATAGGCTTTTCAAAAGTTAGAACAACAAGGATTCTTGATAAGATGGAAAGCAAAAAAATCATCGAAAGAAAGAGAAGGGGAATGACAAACATAGTAATCCTGCAATGAAACTAGTTTCATCAATATATTCTTAAAGCGTTTCATAAACCAGACAAGCTATAAAGTAAAAACTTTATGGAAGGTGCAAATCATGAATATAAAAGATGAAGTGAACCAGAAAAAGATAATGTACTGGACCCTATGGGTAACATTCATTATCTTACTGTTTAATACTTTTCAAATATCGAATTTAGAAGGAGATCTGTTTTCGGTAAAGGATGTTTCTAAGGTAACAACATCTGCTAATAAGGCAGCATCAAACACAAATCTCTTGACAGGGCAAAGCAAGATAATCCCTAAGGGAATACCAGAGGTATACGGCAAAGAATTGCAGTTTTCTTATGATGATATAGACCCTTATGATGCAGCAAAGGCAAATAATGCAATTGAAAAATTTTCTAATTTTGACAGGACATTAAACCTAGAGGGAAGCAGTCTGGACAGATATGTAAAACTCCTATACGAAGATTATGGCGGAATGTCATGTGAGTTTTGTTGCGGAGCGCGCTCGGTTATATTTGAGAATGGAGAAGCCGCATGTGGTTGTGCCCATAGTTATGCAATGCGTGGCCTGACAAAGTATCTGTTAACCAATCACCCAGATATGAGCGATGAAGAAATCCTCGAAGAGGTCGGAAAATTCAAAGTTTTATTTTTCCCAACAACACACGAAGCAAAAGCACAGATGATGGAAGAGAAGGGCATAGATGTTAATTACATTTCCCTGACTACAAACATAAATCGTGGAATTGAGAAAGGAGCCCAGACAGGTGGGGCAATGGTAGGAGGTTGTTAACATGAAGAAAAAACAAACAAATAAAAAAATATCTGCAGAAGTAACAAAGGAACAAAAACAGAAAAGTTATATAATGCTTGGATTAGTTTTGATACTGCTGGTATTTTCTGCAGTTCAGGCCATACAAGTAGATAACCTGCGAGATGAGGTTGAGCAGGCCAAGTTAAGCATGCTTGTTGATAGTTCATTAATTAGACAGGCGTCTTCTACGCAATCAGCACCGGCAATGGTAGGAGGATGCTGAGCATTAGATGAAATCAAAAGAATCTCCCGGATATAAACGCCGTACTGGATTGGGCTTAGCTCTGATAATTATTTTATCGGCGGCGTTTATATCATATTCTGAAAAAAACCAGCATATTTCAATGGATAATGGTTCTAAAGAAAACACAATTACATTAGGAAGCACAACAAAATCACCACAGGAGTATTACAAGATGTTTCAATGTGCCTGTTGTGGGCAGCCAATAAATACAGGATGTTGTGGCATGGCAGAACAAGGGAAATCTTATTTGGACTCGCTAATTAACCAAAATCTTGATGAAGAAGAGATTTTATCCATGATGGTTAAACAGTTTGATTTTGGCGTTTTAATGGATCCATCAAAAGAAGCAGAAATAAGGGAATACATCTTAGGCAAAGCAGGAGAAAATTCTCCAAAAATAAAGATGGATAAAGAAAGCCACTATTTTGGAGAAGTAAGGCAGTCTGAAGGAATAGTCTCAACAACATTCACAATAACAAATACGGGAAAGACTGATTTAATCATTGAAAAATTAGATACATCTTGTATGTGCACATCAGCATCATTGATTTATGATGGAAAAGAAAGTAAAGTATTTGGCATGAGCATGCACGATGGAAATCCTGAGGATTTTTCATTAAAAATTTCACCAGGCAATACTGCAGAATTAAAGGTATATTATGATCCTAACACACATGGCGAACAAAAAGAAGATGAGATAAAAGTTAAAAGGGAAGTATACATTAACACAAATGATCCAGTGGATTTCAGAAAAAAAGTAAGGATAGAACTTATACAACAAAGAGGATAGAAAATGGAAAAAGATGTTTCAGAATTATCAAGGGCTCAGAGAAAAAAGATGAGAAAAGAAGAAAGAAAACAAGGACAGCAGCAGGAAAATATGACAAGGCAAAAGATTAAAACAAACAGAAAAATAAGAAATTATGTGATTGCAATAGTTATTATTGCAGCAATTGCATTATTATTTTACTCAAGGTCAATACCACCGGATAATTCTCCAGTTATCAGCATGGAGAAGACGTCATATAACCTTGGAGAAGTAAGCCAAAGAAATGGCGTTGTTGAAGTGTTTGCTGGCATAAGTAATACAGGAGAGGGAGATTTAATTATAAAGGGAATTACGACATCATGCATGTGCACATCAGCATCATTGATTTATGATGGAAAGGAAAGTCAGAAATTTGGAATGCACACATCTGGTGGCCTTTGGAGTCAAACAATAAAACAAGGGGAAGAAGCACAGCTGAAGATAAGCTATGATCCAAATGTGCACCCAGAATTAAGGGGTCCAGTAACAAGGGTGGTTACAGTATACTCAAACGATCCAAAATATTCACAAAAAGAAATAAAAGTATACTTAACTCAGGTGAATTAAAATGCCAAATAAACATATTTCATTTATTATATTATTAGCAGTAAGTCTTCTTTTTATAGGCTGCACAAAACAGGTTAGTGAATCTGATACGCATGGAACTGCCAATTTTGAGGTATCTCCGGAGTTATTGAATGATAAAATCCAAAATAAAGAAAATTTCATATTGCTGGACGTCAGGGAAAACTATGAGTATGAAGAAGAGCATATTGAGAATGTGGCAAATCCAACCCTGCTTTTATCAGTAAATGAGATTAATGCAGAAACTCTTGCAGATATTGGACTGAAAAAAGATGATGAAATCATAGTTTATTGCCGTTCTGGAAAAAGAAGTGCAGCAGCGCATAACGCTATGATAGAATTGGGGTACACCAATGTTAAAAGTCTCGCTGGTGGCATTGTCCATTGGAAAGAGGATAATTTTCCTGTAAAAAATGGGGAATACAATGGCAACGACAATAAAATCCATGATGGCCCAAAAATAATGTTTGATGAGCAGAGTATTAATCTTGGAAAGATAAGCAAATCCGATGGCGTAACTACAACAACTTTTAAGGTAAAAAACATAGGCAAAGAAACATTAAAAATTGATGATATTAGTACTTCTTGCGGATGCACTACGGCAGAAATATCAGAAAAGACCATACTCCAGAATCAGGAAGCAGTATTAACAGTCCACTTTGACCCAAACTTTCATGATGAGCCACTTGGAAAATTTACAAGGACAGTATTTATCGAAACAAATGACCCAAGTCTTCCCGAAGCAGAAATTAACATTGTTATAGAAGAAGTTGTGGAATAATGAAAGAGAACATTTGGAGCATTTTAACATCGCTATTTGTCTTGTTCACAGTTGGTTTTAGCATATTCTCTATAATAACTCTAAAGATGAACGCTGTTTCTGAACTCCCCATGGCTGCAAGGGAAAATGAGCAAGTAAGAGAGGCATTTCTGTTTGCCAAAGAACAACCAGGATTACTGGAACAAATGCCATGTTTTTGTGGCTGTGTTCATATGGGCCATCGCCATAACAGGGATTGTTACATTGATGATGATGGCAAGTGGGTAGAACATGGCTCATTGTGCGGGGGATGTGTAGGTGTAACTTTAGACGTCAAGAAACTTTTTCTTGAAGGAAAGAGCATCAAGGAAATTCGTTCTTTCATAGACAATAAGCATGGAACAGAGGAGATGGCAGACCCAACACTGACGCCACCAATACAATGACAATAACCCAAAAAATATTAAAAAAACAGCCATTCCCTCTAGTATTGAGAGTAGTATCACTTATTTTTTTTATACTGATAATGTTTGCTCTGTATTTTGGTTCATTAAAATTGTTGAATATTAATTTTGAAAGCAAAACAGCTTTGATAATAATCTGGACATTGTGGTGGCCTTTTTTATATATAACTCTTCTTTTTCTTGCCCGTGCATGGTGTGGATTTATCTGTCCAATAAGCCTTGCTAATGAAACAGGCAATAAAATAAGAAAAGGAAGAGTAATTAATGTTGTAAAATGGAGTTTTATAGCTTACATCATCTTTTTCTTCGTTGTATTTTTGGAGCAAACTTCAGGGTTATTTTTGTCAGTCAACACAACACTGATATTTTTTGGCATATTTTTCATAGCATCATTTATATTTGGTCTTTTATTTTCAAGATGGAGTTTTTGCAGGCTAATCTGCCCCATAGGAACATTACTGGGAGTTTTTAGTAGATTGTCTTTTATTGGGCTGAGAACACAAAAAGAGAAATGTCAAAGATGCAAAACAAAAGAATGTCTAACTGGGGGCAAAGCCATACCATGCCCGATGAATAATAATGTTCCAAAAATTGAAAGCAATAGGAATTGTTTGTTGTGTTCTAATTGCATAAAAAATTGTCCACATGATTCCCCAGACATAATGTTTGTTCAGCCTGGAAAAGAGGTTATTGATGAAGTAAACTTTTCGTTTTCAGAATCATTATTTATTGTATCATTAATTGGCTTGACGTTTGTTTTAAACTCAAGAGGGACACAATTATTTAGAAAAATAGGAAATTTATTTGAGCTGACTGGCTCATTACTAAGATTAATGGATTTTATATTGGCAATAGGCATAACGTTATTAATCTTTGTAATAATAACATCTATAACATCAAAGTTAATAAAAATAAATGTTAAGAGCGGTCTGAAAAAATTTGGTTATAATTATCTGCCGTTGGCATTTTCAATAATGTTTTTTACAATAGTATTTGGTTTTTTATCTCCTTACATCAATTTAACAAATTCTATGATTGCAATTTCAAAATATGTGATATTGCTGGCAGGCATTATTTGGAGTTCTTACTTTTCTTATAGAATTATATACAAAAAATATAATCAGGGAAAAATAGCCGCAACAACAGTGCAGATAGCTACAATAATCTTTATAGGGTTATTTTTCATAGGATATCTTATTCCCGGACCATTGAATCTTTTTTCAGAAGAGGTGAGCTCATATACTGTCAAATCAGGAGAAGTTGTAAACATGAAGGCATTTAGTATGGGTTACAATCCAAGCACAATTATAACAAAAAAGGGGCAACAGGTGGTTATAGATTTAGTTAACGAGGACATTACACATGCATTTGATATCGATGAATTTAATGTGCACAATATAATTTTAGGTGGAAAAACAACAAAAATCATGTTTATGCCGGATAAATCAGGGGAATTTGAATATAGCTGCAGCATTCCAGGACATACAGAAGCTGGAATGAAAGGAAAATTGATTGTTTTAGAATAATTCTATTTACTGCACTTACTGCATGCAGCAAAAAACTATATTTATTCAAATCTGTCCGCTCTAGCAGGAGATGATATACCATGGAGCCATATAAATTAAAAATAACCATTGATCAATATATTGTGAAGGCCCACGATAATTGGTCAATTTTAGAGGATTTTGGGATAGATTTATGGCCATAAGGCCTTTTCTTTTTTTCTGGCAAAACTTAAAAACCCCAATTCTAAAAATACCTTGATGGAAAATTTAAAAAAAGATTATAGTCAGCTGGCAGAAAAATATAATCTACCTTCTTTTCAGGAATTAGATGAAGAGTTTGAGATACTATATTTTAGGGAGTTATTTGAGATATCACATCCACTGTCATTTGTAAGAAGAAGAATATATGAAAAATTTGGATGGGTATGCGGAATGTTGCAGGGCATAGCACAGCCAAACCCGTCATCAATGATAAGCATAGAAGAATCTTCTTTTTTTTCAAAGGAAGAAAAGCAGAAAGAACATATAAATTTGTTAAAAACGATGATGTATTATGAAAGATATTCCGTAAGCCTCGATATAGAAACAACAGAAGAAAATGATGCAGAATTTATAAAGCAGGCATACAAAAAATGGATTGAACTGAAGCCAATGATTAAGGAAATATCATCTAAACTAAAGGATGGATGGAAGAAAGATGCAGGCTCAAAAACAAGAAATAACAATTACATGGGATAAGCACATATTAGTGGTATTAAAAAGTTTTTTAATAACTCTTCGCGAATGAATATATTTTTAACATAGTCTAAATTTTAACTTAATAAAATCATTTTAAGTAAAACTTATAAAGTATTTTCACCAACCGCACCACATGGCAAAAAAACATTCTAAAAATAACACATTCATGATTATTGGAGTTATTATCATAGTATTGCTCATATCATTTTTAATTCAAAAACAAAAAGAGACAAATTTACAGGAAAATAGTGTGGGAATGATGGAAGGAGCACCATGTCATCAGATGGGTGATGGCTCATGGATGGGTGATTGCGATGAAGATTCTATGCAGGAAAATAGCATGGGAATGATGATGGGTTCTGATGATGGCACTTATGATTTAAATGAAAAATATGATATTGAAAAAATACCTTATTCAAAAAATCCTTCAATAATAGAACTAAATGAAAAAGACACATTCAGTTTATCCGCAGACATTGTAAAGCATAAGATTAATGGAATAGATTATATAATGTATGGATACAATCAGCAAATTCCTGGCCCAATAATAAAGGTGGCAAAAGGAACAACAATTAATGTGGAATTTAAGAATAACATTGACCAGGAAACTACCATCCACTGGCACGGTCTAAGACATGACAACAAAAATGATGGGGTTCCAGGAGTTAACCAAGAGCCTGTAAAACCAGGGGAAGATTTCACATACTCAGTTTATTTTCCTGACGCAGGAGTTTACTGGTATCATCCGCATATTCGTGAGGATTCTCAGCAGGACTTAGGATTAGCAGGAAATATGCTTGTATCCACAGTTAATGGGGAAATCCCTGCAAATAAGGAAGAGCTGTTGATTCTCGATGATGCACTTATTGAGGATGGAAAATTTGTCCCTTACGGAAAAGAGCATGCAAATTTTGCGCTTATGGGGAGATTTGGCAATACAATGCTGATTAATGGCAAAACAGATTATTCTCTAAAAGTTAACAAAGGAGATGTTGTCAGGTTTTATCTTACAAATGTTGCAAATGCAAGACCATTTAATTTCAGGATTGATGGTGCAAAAATGAAACTAGTAGGAGGAGATATTGGATTTTATGAAAGAGAGGTTTTTATTGACAATATCATAATTGCGCCTGCAGAAAGATACATCATTGATGTTTATTTTGAAAAAGAAGGTGAATATTCAATTCAAAACAACAACCCGCATGCAGATTACAATTTGGGAACAATTACTGCCAATAATAAGGAATCTTCTTCTGATTTTTCAGATTCATTTAACACATTAAAAGCTTATGAAGATGTTGAAAAAGATATTGAAAAATTCAGGCAATATTTTGGAAAGCCCATAGACTACACTATTAATCTGAATATGATGATGGATATGGCTCATAATACTGGCATGATGATGGATGATGAAGATGATATTGAATGGGAAGACAATATGCCTATGATGAACAGGCAAATGACAACTGAAGATGTCAAATGGATTATTCAGGATCAAAAAACTGGAAAAGAAAACATGGATTTTGTTATGAACGCCAAGATTGGTGATGTTTTAAAAATAAGAATAGTCAACAATCCAAATTCCATGCATCCGATGCAGCACCCAATACATCTCCATGGGCAAAGATTTTTAGTCCTTAATAATAATGGTGTCAAAAATGAGAATTTAGTCTGGAAAGATACTGTGCTTGTTTCAAAAGGAGATACAGTAGAAATCCTTGTTGATGTCACAAATCCAGGAGAATGGATGTTACACTGCCATATTGCAGAACATCTGGAAGCTGGCATGATGACTTCTTTAATAGTTTCAGGATAAAATTTTATCAAAATAGATACTACTCCAATGTGGTTTATGGTTTTGCATTTTGATTTTCTACCTGAGATAACTTTAAATAATCCAAACAGCATTATAAATTAATGGTGGTATTTACATTAAGTAATAGTTTGGTTGCACTTTTTAATATAGTAGTAGGCATGTTAATTTTAGTATTTCCAGGATTTCTGAGGCTTATTATTGGATCCTACTTTATCATTATTGGAATCCTTATGTTCCTCTTATAATAAATATTTTTAATATTGGCATACCTGTTATGTCTCCCGACGACTGAAAGGAGGAGAGCGCAACGTGGCACGGAGCGACCGAAGGGAACGAAGCGAGTTTTTTTGTCACTGCACATCTCATTGGCATCGTAGTTTTAGCTTACCCAAAAGAAAATGAGCCAGGAAGGATTCGAACCTTCGATCACCGCCTTGTAAGGGCGGGGTCATAGCCACTAGACCACTGGCTCTTTTTATATAAAAATGACTTTGGAAGCATATTTAAAGATTATTATTCACTATATTTCATGGTCACTAAAAAATCCTGCCCAAAGTGTGGTTCTTTTGAAGTAGATTTTTATGCAGGAGCTTTGACAGGAAGCTATCACTGCAAAAGATGCGGGTACATCGGTCCAATCATTGTGGAAGAAGATGACCAGTCAGAGAAAAAAATATAAATCAAACAATCAAAAATTTTTAATGCTTCTAAAAAAAGTGGATAGGGATTTAGGGATTATTACAACTAAAATTGGGAATTCTTATTTCAATCCAACAAATGCAAATGAACAGAAGGAAAAACTGTTCAAAGACAACACAAACAATCCAAAATTTACCTATCTACCACAAAAAGACCTTACAAACATAGAGAATAAACTTCTTTCCTTAAAGGCAAATAACTCTGTCTACGGGCAGTTGCTGAAGAAGAAAATAAAAGAGATGCATAATTTAATAACAATGATAAAAAACGTCGGGAAAAAGGAGTTTACAAAATACTCATTACGGATTTATGGAAAACCAAGTTCTGAGCTGATAAAAGAGGCAAGAAGAATTCTCAAGATTGATGAGGAAGAAGTGTGGAATAAATACAGCAAACTGTCTATGAACAAAAAATTTATGGATCAATTTAACATTAACAATTACAAATGGAATGTAAGAGAAAAAGAAATGGTCGCTGGCGCTGCTATAAGCACCAAATATAATACATTAATGATAAACAAAGGTAAGGACTTTAGTGAAAATGATGTCAAAAGACTGATTGTGCATGAAATAGGAACCCATGTTACAAGGTTTGAAAATGCCAAGAAACAGAAATATAAAATGTTCAGGTTTGGGTTTCCGGGATATTTGGAGACAGAGGAAGGTTTAGCAGCCTATAATGAATACAGGTGCGGATTATTATCCCCAAAAATATTAAGGAATTATGCAGGAAGGGTTTTAGCCAACCATATGAGCCTGAGCAGTAGTTTTTGCAGTGTTTACAATGACCTGCTTGATTACTTCCCTAAGAATGATGCATGGACATTAACATTGAGGTCTAAAAGAGGGATGATAGACACTTCTAAACCTGGCGGATTCACCAAGGATCATTTGTATTTGAAGGGATTTTTGAAAGTGAAACAATTTGCTGAAAGCGGTGGAGATATGAAGAAGCTTTATGTCGGAAAGATTGGGATTGAACATGTTCCACTGTTGGATTATATTTAATTTTGGTGAAATGTTAACACAGATAAGATTTAACTATCTGCATAAAATCAATAAGATTAACATTGCAAAAAGTATAATAATGGCAACTTTTTAAATATTCTGTGATATTTAAGGATAAGTTTGTTGAAAAGTACAGGAAATTAATAGATTTTGATAATTATAAAAAATCAGTTCTCAGCAAGTATGTAAGAAAGAGTGTAAGGGTCAATACACTGCATTTTAGTGTAGGGGAAGTAAAAACTATCTTGGAGAGAAGTGGGTGGAATTTAGAAAGGATTCCATGGTGCAATGAAGGATTTTTTATAGAGCATGAAAGCGGAAGAAGGGATATTGGAAACACAAGGGAGCACAGAGAAGGGAAAATATTTTCTCAGGGAGCCCCGAGCATGATTCCTGCACAATTAATGAATTTAACAGCAGGTTTTAATATCCTCGATTTATGTGCAGCACCCGGTGGCAAAACGCACCATATTGCCTGTCTTATGAAAAATAAAGGGAGAATTGTTGCCAACGATCCAAGCAGTTTTAGGAGGAAGATACTGAAAATTAACATGGAACGTTGCGGAGTTGAAAATGTTAAATTTGACAGCCAAAAGGGAGAAGATTATGAAACAAGTGAAATGTTCAACAGCATTCTAGTTGATGCTCCATGCACTGGAAGCGGATTGATAAAAGGCAAGATAGCCAGAAGCAAGAAATTGTTAAAAGAATGGAATCCAAAAATAACCGATAGATATGCAAGGTTGCAAATGAAGATTCTAAAAAATTGTTCCAGATATTTGAAGAAAAATGGAAGAATAGTCTACGTTACCTGCAGTATGGAGCCGGAGGAAGATGAAATTCTATTGGAAAAATTTTTAGAAGAAAATAAAAATTTTAAATTGGTGAAGCCTAAGAGGATAAAGGGACATATAATCAAGAGCAGTCTGAAAGATTATATTAAGATATGGCCACATTATTATGATACTCATGGGTTATTTATTGGAGTGATTGAAAAAACACATTGATAATTCTGATTTAATTTTTTATAAAACATCACACAAGGATAATCAAATTTAATTTAACATCTCAAAGATAATTAAATTTATATATTCACATATCATCTGTTAATAAATGGGCAATGGAAAACTAGACTTGATTTTAAGGTGGATTTTAGGATTAATACTGCTATTTTTTGGCAGCAACAGCTTGCTTAATTTCCTGCCACAGCCGGAATTTACAGGCAATATTGCAACATTTATGCAGGGTCTTGTGGTCGCAGGATACTTCATGCCACTTATGGGTCTTACCATGATTTTTGTTGGAATACTTTTGATAATCAACAAATGGGTTCCATTGGGATTGGTTATTCTTGCACCAATATCCATCAACATAATAATGTATCACATATTTTTGGATATCTCGACAATTGCACCAGGGGTAATTGTATTTATCTTAAATCTTTACCTGGGAGTTAAACACATTGATGCATACAGACCTATGTTCAGATAATCCTTCATTGAAGCTTTTTTTATTCTAATATCTTTTATTATTTTTCCCAAAAGTAGATTCTAAAAACTTTTGGGTTTTCAGAAGCAAGCATTATGCTTTGAGTGTATATTGATTTTTCCACAGGCAGGGAAGAGTCCAAACAGGCTGCAGACTGGCTACATATTTCTGCCAGATAAACATAGTTATTTGGTGTGTTGATATTTATGAATGAATTGATGTCTGTTAAACATGAATCTGTTATCACCGTGCCTGAATATTCTTCTATGTTGTTTATTGCTCCATATGAAGAAACACCCAGTATGCATTCTCTGTATGCGAAATTTGCAGAAATCTCTGAAAATATTGCACCATGTGCTTGTTCAACATTATTTGGCGTTGATATGTCAAAATCTCTTGCAGGTGTCACTACATATATAATTGACAGCAGAATGATAACTGCTATTACTGCCTCCATAGTCCTTATAAATGCTTTTTTGTTCATACTACCATACCTTTATGCTTATCTTTGTCGGTGTCCTTGAGCCATCTTTTTCTATTATCGGAAGCAATATCTCCCTTACAAATACATTTGACTGCAGTGGTATCTGAATGTTTGGCGATATTAAATTTTCATGGGTTCCATTAAGATAATCTATGGATACTTCAAATTCCCTTGTTGCGGGAAAATCCCAATTGTCTTTTATCACAGAGTACGGCATTATACCGGACATTAATGCTGCAATTCTTTCCTTGTCCAGCCCGACAACAGTTTCCTTTGATCCAATTAAATAATCACATGGTGAGGGATTTTCATCAATTGAACATTCATCTGCAATCTCAAAGGATTCTGCACTAACTGATGGTTTTTCAAGTGATATAAGATAAATGCCTTGTGATGAAGGTGATGTTGTTGTTGTTCCACATGGAAATGCAGAACATGTTATTTCAAAGCTGTCAAAGTCATGGGTGATTATTATATTTAGTAAATTCAAATCTTGCTTTGAATAAAAATTGATAAACTGCCAATCACTAGTTGGCTCATGTTTTACTTTAATCGAAGCAGGGTTGCCATTTGAATCATAATTTAGGTTATGGATTGCGACAGGAATGCTTATAGAACTCCACGTGCTTTCTTCAACGAAATTTGATTCTACAATATTTAAGAGATCTTTTGATTCAAAATTCGGCTGTATTCCAGGCCTAAGGAATGCAAATATCATCATCACAGTAACTATAAAAAAACTCATGCTGATAATCCAGTCTATGTACTCCAGCCCCTTTTTATTTGACAATTATATTCCTCCCTTTATGGATGTTATCAGCAATGCCGCTGAAATTATCATTATTAGGGAATGTAATAATCCTGTCTTTATTGTTCCTTCTGAAAATTTCCCTATCATTATTCCTGTAAAGAATCCTTGTATCATTATAAGTGAAAAAAATACTGGACTCATGTTGAAAGATGCACCTCCACCGAGACCACCAAGACCGCTTACACCTGACTGAAGTGCTGAGCTGGTATTTACTCCGGTTAGTTTTGGAAACAGCCATAAATCCAGAGTGAGCATTATCCCTATGAACATATAATAAATCATATACCCCTGCATAACTTGGGAATGAACCGATGATTTTCTTTCTTCTCTCATCTTTTTTATATTTATGACTGAATCAACAACTGAAGAAAGTATGTCTGTGATATCTCCGCCAGATTTTTCTGCCTCTATAATTATTGACACTGATCTTTTTATCACCTTGTTATCTGTATCCAATGCAAAAGTCTGGAGAGCCTTCCTGGTAGGTATACCCCACTCTGTCTGATTTGCCAGTTTTTTTATATATGGATTCAGCTCCTGATAATCTTTTCTTGAAACGTTTTGTATTGATCTTGGTATAGAAATTCCGGATTTTATTGACTCTACTAGATTTCTTATGAAGCTAAGAAACATAACTTCTATCATCTTTTGTCTCTTTATTTCTGCAAAAAAATCAATCCAAAAATGAAGGCTCATTAACAATAATGCAATTACAATTATTGGTAGGAATACTCTTGTGTTTTTTAACACAATAATGTCTATTGCTATTATTGTAATACTAAGGGCTATGCTCAAGAGATATGCAACCTTAAATTTTACTCTTGTCATTTTATTCTTCAGGCTGAGTTATATTCAGAAACAGGTAAAACATGATATTTACTAGTGGCAATACAAATATTGTTCCTGCCCATGCTATTGTTGAAACTGAAAGCCCTCCTATTGTGCCCCCCATTATGTTTATTATTGCCAGAGTTACCATAAATAGCAATGGTGCTGCTATTAAAATTCCTGTGTAGATGTCTGAATAGGTTGATAGCGATTCAACATATTTCTTCCTTTCAAGCCTATATGTTGTTGTAAAGTCCTCTGCCATGCTACTTAGATATGATTTTAGGCTTCCTCCTGATTCTATGGTTGATGCCATGCCATTAAGAAGATCCCTGAATTCTTTTGAGGGAGTCCTAAGTGAAACCAGCTTTAATGCTGTAGACAGATCATATCCAAAAAGGTTGACAAAATTAACTATCTTTTTTATTTCACTTTCCATGCCCTTGTATTCCCCTGATTTTAATAATAATTTAAAGATTGAAATTGGCTTTGCACCCGAGCCCGCAACAGCCGACATATGTATCACTACAAATGGCAGGTCATTTTTTATGTCTCTTGATTTTCTCGCTGCCCCTGCTGCAGGATATGCATACATTATCGCAAATGTCAATGCACCTCCGATAAAAAATGCAAAAGCCGAAATAAGGATAATCATTGCAGTTTGCAGCTGCAGAAATGAAGCTGTTATCACAGCAAGCACAGCTATAAGCATTGATGCCCATAATGTTGTAAACATAATAATGCTTATGTAAGTCTTTGATAAGATATTCATTCCTGAAAGTTTTACCGAATCTGAAAGGTTATTAAAAAATGAATTCTTATTTTTTATAGATGTAGCCACATAATTTGCAAAAAAACTATTTGCTATTTTTCCATATGTTGATGGGACATATACCGTGAAGTCGTAATCTTCACCATTCCTAGCTTTTTTGCTTTGCTTATATATGCGTTTTATATCATCTCGGTCTATCTTCAGTTCCTGTATTAACATCTTTTCAGATAGAGAATTTTTTATTCTTTTTTTATTGTAATCCACATCTTTTGCAGGAGAGGGTATATCTGACTTATCCATGACACCTTCATAAAGTGATGGTGGTTTTCCAGAGCTTATTTCCTTGATTATCAGGTCATTCAGTCTTGTCATGTCTTCAATTATGGTTGATTTTTTGTCTCCGTCTTTCTCCTTGTCATATCTGGAGGCAAGCCTGATTATCTCCTTAGCATTATCAGTAATAGACATTTTTTTCCAGTTCCTTCAATTTTTTTGCTGTATCATTAGACAGGGACAGAATGTATTTTTTTAGTCTCTCTGCCTTTTTTCTGTCATGGGATGGGTCAAGGACTAGCTTGGAGTATGATTCATATGCTTCAGCTACCCCCTGGGCATTTTGCTTTATTGAGCTTGTAGACATGATTATTTTATGTTAAATTTTTTCAGCACTTCTGAAGGAGTCTTGTAGTATGCACTTATGATTTCATGCACTTCTCTGTAACCAGATATGCCCCTTTTATACATCTGCCACAACAGGAGTGTTCTTCTTTCAAACTCTTTTTGTATCTGTTCTCCAGTCATGCCATATTCTGTCTGTAATTTTTTAAATATGTGGCTTTCTTTCTTGAAAAAGAACCTGTCTGTTTTTGGATCCCACACAAATGGCGTGTTTTTTTCCAAACTTGTAGAGCTAACTCTTATTATTTCTGTTATATTTTTTAGTCTTCTAACCTCATTTCCATATATCTTTGATTGTGACATTACGCATACCGCATCAATTGTTTCAACCAAAGATGGTGGCAAATTTATAGGAGGAGTTTCCAGTCTTCTTATCATTGTTTCAACATCTTCTGCATGCATGGTGGATATTGTTGGATGTCCTGATGCCGCACCCTGGAATAGAATATATGCTTCCTGGCCACGTATTTCACCAACTATAACATAATCTGGACGCTGCCTGAAGCTCGCTTTTAGAAGTGTAAACAGCGATACTTCGCCAAGATTATTTGACCCCCCAACTCCCGTTGCTTCCCTTGATACGGATGGCAACCAGTTGGTGTGAAGTAAGTTTAATTCATGCGTGTCTTCTATTGATACAATTCTGGCCTGCGGAGGCATGAAGAATGCTATGCTGTTGAGAAACGAGGTCTTTCCAGTTCCTGTCCCGCCAATAATCATTATGTTTGATTCATATTCTATGAGCATCCATAGATACGCCAGTAATTCTGGACTTGCAGTTTTTACATCTATTAATTTTATAGGGCTCCACGGTTCTGTTGTGAATATTCTAATTGTGAAAGTAGGTCCACCGGAAGAAATATCCTGTGTGTATGTTGCATTCACTCTTGACTTGTCTGGAAGTCTTCCATCTAAAATTGGATTTGCGTAAGAGATATATTTTCCACATTTTTGCGCAAGCTTCTCAACAAAACTCATTAACTTTTCATTTTCTGAAAACAAAATATTTGTCTTTAAGTTCCTGTATTTTCTGTGCACTATGTATAACGGCGTGTTTACTCCATTGCATTCTATATCTTCTATGTGCTGGTCGTGCATCAATGATTCTATAAGATTTAATCCAACAAAATCACGGTATATGTAATACATTAGTTTCATGAATATATCTTTTGGCAATTTAAGTCCGAGCTCAGACAAAAGAACTTTTGAATTTTTTTCAAGATAGGATATTACTGCACTTTCCTCTTTTATATTTATAAAACTTATATTAATCAATTCTTCCAGCCCTTTTTCAAGAGATTCTAAAATGTCTCTCTCTTTCTGGGAAATGGGGGGTTCAATCAATTCATATACAACTTCTTTTTCTTCTTCATCCCAATGTATGTGGGCATAGGAATATGGTTTTATCAGGGGATACTTCACATCAATATCGGACTTCCTTGCAAAATCAGGTAGGACAGGTATTTCTGCCGATTTCTCTATGCTAAATTCAGTCCCAGGCGCAGGGATAGGAACTGAAGAATCCTTTTTTCTTAAAAAATTCATTTACACCCCTCTTAACAGTATACAGTAAGATAATCTTGGGATTTTTAATAGTTTCTTATCAGACTAATTGACCCTTATTTCAATAATAGGATTGTCTGTGCCTTCATCAAACCTTCCTGTATGTTTTATGGTTATTACATATTCTCCTTTGAAAGGATTGTTAAACCTTGAGTTTATTGTTACATTGTATTTGGAGGATGTAACCCACACCTTTATGTTGTTTACTTCTTCAACATATGTCGAGTTTAATACTTGATGAATATTTCCTTCAGTTACTTCAATATTTTTTTCCATTAAATCAGCCTTAGTATCCATTCTCCAAAGAAGATTATATGTGCCATTTGCTATTATTAATTCTCCTTTTTCTATTACTAATGGATCTAGCTGTCGCTGACTCCCAGGTCCCTCATTTGCAACTGTCTTTATTGTATCATCCACCTTTAGCAATATTTCTTTTGTCATTGTAACTGTGTTCTTGTCAGATATTCTGTTTACCATAGGTATGGCTGCAGTTAGTACCAATGCAATTGTTATTATACCTAAAGACATAAATAATATTGCAGAAATCCATATTTGCCCCGAATTTTTTTTATTTGCCATGGTAAAAGAAAGAAGAAGGGATTTGCTCCCTTGTTATTCTAAGATATATGACTGGATATTTTGCTGACATACAATATCTCCTTCGCCTGAATCTCCAGAAACTGTTGCTATTGCTTCAACTTTTGTTGATGTGGAGGACAACGGATCAATATTTATAAACTGCTTGACCTCAAATTTATTGACGCCTGTTTCCCCTAACGCATCCACAGATGAATCAAGCGTTGTGACTGCCCCATCAGTATAAACCCTGAAGATAACTGACTTGATGTTTACCTGTCCACGATTGTCAACTGTAATTGTCTTGCCCATCTTGTCAACATCAGAAATTGCAAAAGTTAAATCCGAGGCGCATATAAGCGTATTCTTTGTCTGTTTTTCAGTATTTGCCGCCGTATTCTGGATAAAATCAAGACCCCATGTCATGACCACTGCAGCCAATGCAACTGCAAAACCTATCAATAAGACTGTTGCAATCAATGGCGAAATTCCTTTTTTATATTTCATTAGCATTACCTCTTTATTTTTATATTATTAAAACTTAACTGTTGTTTCAGTCTGGCCACATGTGCCCCATATAGCATTGCCCTTACTTCCCGCAACGCTCTTTGCAAATATCTTTACTTTTTCAAGATCTCCGATTCCTGGTGAATTTGCAGCTATTATTGTTCCAGTTCCCCCCTGCACTATTGTCTGCTTGTGATGAGAATCAACTGCTTCTGCTTCTGAACCCTGATATCGTATAAAAAATGCGTATATGTCTTCCTGACCATCATTTGAAACTATTATTTTGTTTCCATCAACACCTGTGACCTTAAAACTTAGCAAATCGCATTCAAGCGTTCTTTCTATGTTTGCCCCTTGCTTTTCCTTAACATTCTCTATAAGATCACCACCAAAAAGCATCACTACAGAGGTAACTACAACTGCAAATCCAATAAGTATTGTTGTTGCCAAAACTGGTGAAACTCCTCTTTTTGTTTTCATTTTTATGAGCAGATAATTGTTGTCTCTTTTTCCATGCAGGCAATTGCCTTATCATTAACTAATGTTATTGGTATGAGCCCTATCTCATTGTTAGTGGGTATGCTTGGATTATTTAAATTTGTTGTTATTGATTCTCCGGGTTTTAATGGAGGGTCATATGGAAAATCAGCCACTCCGTCATTATCCCTGACCTTTATCGCCGTTATGGAGAACAAACCATTATTTATTACTTCTATTGAACTGCACTGGGTTTTGCCGGGTGTTTCATAGGCATTTACCGATATGTCATTGCATTGCATATCGACTTCAACGCTCCCAATAACAATGGATGTGCTACTTTCTGCAGTTGATTTCATCCATATCGTAACAACTCCTGCCAATACTACTGCCATTCCCATAAGCAGTATCCAGCTTATCGCAGGCGTTATGGCTCTTTTGTTTAGTTTCACATCATATCCCTCATTCTGTTATTTATTAGCTATTCGCTTATGAACACTTTTATTTCATTGTCCAATGTTTCCCTGCTTACTATTATAATATCAGATCTTTTTTCATTAAGCTCAAATGTATAATCTACATCTTCTATTGTAAATTCAAGCTGGTTAGTAGGCGGGTAACCAACTGTCTGGATACAATCCTGATATAAAATTGGATTTATGTCCGGCTGGTCTATGCTTATTCCATATAGTGTGACAGATGTGCTTACTTCATTAAAGCATCCTTCAAGAGATATTGTAGAGGACCCAACAGTAAAATTAACATCAATGTCTGCATAGTTTCCAATAAATAAATAATTTTCAAATGGAAATGCATAAATTAATCCAAAGTTTGGATTCTTTGTTTTTGAATAAGATGTAAAAGATACTGTGAAATTTAAGAAAGTATTTTCTATCAATTGTCGGTCTACAATCTTCTTGTTTAGCAATTCATTAAGAAGTTTTGCACTCTCTACCTGATAATTTCTTGACAATGACTGAAAATCATCATCTATTATCTTCTGGTGTAGCAGGTTGGATGGAGTGATTATTGTGAATATGAGGAATCCAATGACTATTACTGCTAGAATATACACCTGCCCCTTTTTCATAGGAATATTCCATGGAGGAGCTTTATTAAATTTTTGGAATAAACATAAAAAATGGTTTTTAACATACCCCTCTTGCTGTCCGTATAAGATAAAAAATATTTAAACTCCAACCTCGGTAGACTATCATGGAAAAGCTGCTTTGGTATCTAATAGCAGGGACAAGGGGTGGAGAATTAAGGGGAAAAATTATTTGCCTTATAAAAAATAAGCCCTGCAATGCCCATGAAATAGCAAAAAAATTAAAGATTGATTATAAAACTTCAAGGCATCATTTGAATGTATTAGAAAAAAATAAAATCATAGAGCAGATTGATAAGGGCAATTATGGTTCTGTTTATTTTATTTCTGACTGGTTAAAATATAATATGCAAAAATTTGAAATGATTTGGGAAAGATTTGGGTAAACACTAATAAATAAATACTGATAAAAAGATACTATGATTTCAGCAATGGATTTAACTGCAGTATTAACGGGGATAAATCTGCTAATATTATTGGCATTGATGTGCATATATGGAAAGAATTGGAAGAGAATACATTCAGGTTTTACATCAGGCTTGTTTATATTTGCATTGTTATTTGTTTTACAGCACGTCATAACAATATACTTTTATATTACGATGATGGAGTATTATTCACCACAGGTAACAACTAATGTGTTAATACAGGCAATATTACAGACAATAGCATTTGGTACGCTTCTTTACATAACATGGAGATAGGATGGCAGAATTAACAATTGTAGCAGCATTTATCGGTGGAATAATATCATTCTTGAGTCCATGCGTGCTTCCGTTAATTCCAGGATTTTTAGCATATCTTTCAGGAACAGGCTTAAGAGAAAAATCAAAAAAAGCAAGGGCAAGACTTTTCTTTAACTCTGTTTCATTTGTGCTTGGGTTCTCGATAGTATTTGCTACACTCGGAATACTGTTAAACACACTGCTTGCAAAATCATCCTATGATGTTCAAATCTGGCTTGGCCGTTTGGGCGGCGCTATCATAATAATATTTGGATTATATTTGCTAAAATTAATAAAAATACCATTCTTAGAAAGAGAACATACACTAAAAGTAAAGAAAAAATTCAGCATTAGTTACGTAACATCATTCATTTTTGGTGCAGCATTTGCAGTTGGATGGACACCATGCGTAGGTGCAGTTCTTGGCGCAGTTCTGGTGTTGGCAGCAACAAGTCCTGGACTAAGTTTCTTGCTTTTAATGAGCTACTCGCTTGGATTGGGACTCCCATTCCTATTTGTAGGTTTATTTTCAGATAAGGCTATAACTCTGATAAACAAATCAGAGAGGTTCCTTAAATATTTTAACATAATTGTGGGGATATTGTTAATAATATTGGGGATATTGGTATTTACAAGCAAGCTTAATATTGTTGCAAACTTTTCCATACTAAATGATTTTTTATTAAGATGAACATAAGACACATAATTTTGGGAGTGGTAATCATTATGATAATTATAGCAATATCTTTATTGAGCACAAATAAAAGCAATGGAGAAATAAAAAAAGAGGAAATAAAGATTGCAGCAACAAGCTCCACACAGGAAAGAATAGAAGCAAAATCCAGCAAATATCCTTCTGCAATTGAATTGGTAAACCCTCAAGGGTATATTAATACAGACAACATAACCCTGAAAGAATTGGTTGGAAAAAAAGTAATCCTTATTGACTTCTGGACATATTCATGCATCAACTGCCAGAGAACACTTCCCCACTTAACAGAATGGTATGATAAATATTCTGATGAAGGGCTTGAAATAATAGGAGTTCATACGCCTGAATTTGAATTTGAAAAAGATTATGACAATGTGCTGAGAGCCACACAAAAATGGAACGTAAAATATCCCGTTGTGCAGGACAACGATTATGAAACATGGAGAGCATATGGCAATAGATACTGGCCAAGAAAATATCTAATAGACATAGACGGTTTTATTGTCTATGATCATATCGGGGAAGGAAAGTATGCTGAAACGGAAAGAAAGATTCAGGAGTTGCTAGAAGAAAGAAAAAATATTCTGAAAACAGATGATGAAATAACTACAGACATATCAACAGACATAACAGCAGTAGGGTTTGAAAAAGAAAAGACCACAGAAATATATCTTGGATACGAGAGAGGTATAAGTCGCAATCAAATGGGCAATAATGAAGGATGGCATAAGGATGAAAAAACAAACTTTGAGGAACCGCAAAAAACAGATTTGAACAAGTTTTATTTTGTGGGGAACTGGGAAATTAATGCAGAAAAAGCAATTCCAAGAGATGAAACAGCAAGGATAATCCTTGATTACAGGGCAAAAAGCGTTAATCTAGTTGCAGGCTCAGAAGAGATTGCAGACATAAAAGTAGTGCTGGATGGCGAAGATATTAATGTTATTCAGGTAAAAGATGAGGATCTTTACAATCTGGTAGACGCCAAATATAGTAGGCATACAATTGAAATAACAATACCAAAAGGAGTTGAAGTATACACCTTCACATTTGGATAATCACAGGTAAATTTTTAGCGTTAGCGTACAAGTGGTTTCTGCTGAGCCTCGCACTAAAGTTTGTTAAATGGGCTTGTGCCTAAAAGTCGCGTATGTGCACAAATAACCGAAATATTTAAATAGTCTGTGCCCATACATAATAGTATGACTTATGTTGAGACTATGAATAGAGGAAGTAAGACCTATTACTACCTCACAAAGAACATACGCACATCGATAAATACATGGAAGAAGATAAGAGTCTTTCTTGGCGATATTAAGCCTTCAAAGGCATTGCTTGAGAAAACAACACAAGAAATAGAAGAAAAAGCAAAGGCGTTGATCAAAAAATCAGCCCATACGCATATTTCCGATCACGATACAGAGACTCTGCAGGATTTGAAAGAAGGCTATAAAGAATGGCAAAAACACATGCCTGCGAGTTTGCAAAAAAAACTCTATGAGGACTTCGTTATAAGATTCACTTACAATTCTAATGCAATAGAGGGAAATAGATTGACATTAAGGCAGACAGCCTTGATCCTTAAGGATAAAGTAATACCCTCTGGAGTAAGAGCACAAGATTACAACGAAGCTGTAAATGGCAAAGAATGCATGGATTTTCTGAAACAGTATAAAGGTGAGTTAAATGATTCTTTCCTGGAGAAGATAAATGAGATTTTAACAAAGAATACTAACGTTGTGTACGTAGGCAGGATACGGTTCTTTGATGTCAAAATTGAAGGTTCAAAGCATGTTCCTCCAAAACACGAAGAGGTTAAGGCTCATTTATTGAACTTGTATAAATGGTATTCTGCAAATAAGAATAAACTGCATCCTTTTGAGTTGGCTACTTTGGTGCATGCTAAACTAACTTGGATACACTCATTTGAAGACGGAAATGGCAGGACAGCAAGAACAGTTATGAATTACATTTTGATGAAGAAAGGTTATCCGATGTTTTTCATTCCATTCGAGCAGAGAGAGAAATATTATTTATCTTTGGAAAAGGCAGACAAAGGAGACTATAAGGGATATGTTGCTGACATGATTGGCTTGATTATAGACCAGATAAGAGCATACGGGCACAAAGAGAAGAAAGAGTAAATAATGATGTGCACATACGGGAGTTAGTTAATGGGGTTGCCCCCTACACAACAAAGGAAACATAGCTCACGCTAAACCAATGTTTAAATACGTGCGCCGAGTTCGTTGCACACTCATTTTTAACATTTAAAAATTGAAAGATGTTATTAAAAATAGAAGAAGGAGGTCGTAATTCCTCTACAGATTAAAATCTGTAAGAGTTTCCTTACGACGAGAATGAAAATTTTCAAGACAAAAATGTTTTTTATAAAATATCTGGGGAAGTACAAAGGGCTGTTGATGTTTACATTACTGCTCGCAGTGATAAACCAGGGATTTTCATTGCTGGATCCGCAGATAATACGTTTAATCATAGATAATTATGCAACAAAAGCAACAGAATTGCCGCAAGATGTTTTCATAAATGGCGTTATTATACTGCTATTTTCTTTTATAGGTGTTGCATTAGTGTCAAGAATTGCAAAAAATTTCCAGGATTATTTTGTCAACGTTATAACGCAGAAAGTTGGTACAGAAATGTATGCAGACAGTGTTTCTCACTCATTTTCCCTGCCATACAGCACGTTTGAAGATCAAAGGTCTGGAGAATTATTGCAAAAACTGCAGAAAGCACGTACAGACACACAGCAGCTTATCCAGAGTTTTATAAACATAGCATTTGTTTCATTGATAGGACTTCTTTTTGTTTTGGTTTATGCATTCATGGTTCACATATGGATTGGTTTGGCCTTCAGTCTGCTTGTTCCATCTGTTGCATGGTTCATATACAGCATAAGCAAGAAGATAAAAAAATCACAGGAATCCATAGTGAAGGAGTATGCAGACCTGGCAGGTTCAACTACAGAAACAATGAGGAATGTTGAGCTTGTAAAAAGTCTTGGGCTTGAAGACCAGGAAATTAAAAGACTTAATACTGTTAACGATAAGATTTTAGGTTTAGAATTAAAGAAGATAGTGATTGTTCGCAAGTTAAGTTTCACACAGGGAACACTGATAAATGCGATAAGGACATTGTTATTATTTTTAATGTTGTGGCTATTATTCCTGCAACACATAACACTTGGAGAATTTTTGAGTCTTTATTTTTATTCTTTCTTTATTTTTGGACCGCTTGGCGAATTGTCGACAATCGCAGCGCAATATCAAGAAGCCAAAGCAAGTAATAGCATACTTGAAAAAGTATTGAATCAAAAACCAGAAGAAAAACCAAAGAATGCAAAGAAAATTAAAAGCCTGAACACAATAGAGTTTAATAATGTGAGCTTTAATTATGGTAGTAATAAAGAAAATTCCTTAGATAATGTTTCAATAAACATAAGATCTGGGGAAAAGATAGCTTTCATCGGTCTCTCGGGAAGTGGCAAAACCACGCTTGTAAAATTACTGCTTGGTCTTTACAAGCCAAAAAAAGGAAGGATACTGGTAAATGGAATCAGCAGCGACGAGATTGATTACGCAAGCTTTAGGAATAAAATTGGGTTGGTATCACAGGAAACACAGCTTTTTGCAGGCACAATAAAAGAAAACTTATTGTTTGTAAAACCAGATGCCACAGATGAAGAGTGTCTTAAGGCATTGGAATTATCTCAGGCAGGGAAAATTCTCAGGAAGGGAAGTGGCCTTAAAACAAAAATAGGTGAGGGCGGAATAAAGTTATCAGGTGGTGAAAGACAGAGGCTGGCAATTGCAAGAGCACTATTAAGAAGTCCTCAGCTACTTATCTTTGATGAGGCAACATCCTCGCTTGATTCACTCACAGAAAAAGAAATAATAAAAACAATTGAGAGCATATCCAGCAAAAAACCGGATTTGATTATTGTCACAGTTGCCCACAGGCTCTCAACAATAGCGCATTCCGATAAGATAATTGTGTTAGAAAATGGAAGTATTGTTGAAAAAGGAAACCATAATACGCTCCTGAAGAAAAAAGGTTTATATTTTGCATTATTCAGGGAACAGGGAATAAATAGAAAGTCTTAATAATATTGATTAGGACGTCCTAAATATGAAGTTTAAGATTATTTTTATGTTGTTATTGATTTTTCCAATTGTTTCTGCAGTTAATTTTCCAGTGTTAAATGATTTTGTAACAGATCAAGCAGATATTATAAGTCAAGAATACGAACAGAAGATAACAGAACTGGCAAAACAAATAGAGCAGGAGACAACAGTTGAAGTTGCAGTTGTAACAGTAAAATCATTGGAAGGGATCTCAAAGGAGGACTATTCAGCACAGTTATTTGAGAAGTACAAGATTGGAAAATCAGACATTGACAATGGGTTATTAATATTGGTGGCAATGGATGAAAGAGTATACAGGGTTGAAGTTGGCTATGGTCTGGAAGGCTTAATTCCGGACGCATCAAAAGTTGCTCTCGGAACAAGAATTTTAGAGCCTAACTTTAAACAAGATGAATTTGGAAAAGGAATCTATGAGATGCTACTGGCAGTACAGGGAATACTAAACGGGGAAGAAGAAGTTATTTCAAAGTATTCATCCACCTATCAATCATCCAGAAATACACTGCTCACATGGGTATATTTATTTTTTATATTAAGCATGGTAATAGGTGCTTTAACAAAAGGAAGTCACAGGAGCAGATTCATGTTTATACCCCTATTTATGCCTGGTCCAAGGTGGAATGGAGGCAACGGTAGTTTTGGAAGCTCAGGATTTGGTGGTTTTGGAGGAGGATCCTTTGGCGGAGGAGGCTTTGGGGGAAACTTTTAACAATGGGAGATGATTTAAGGTGAAAATGATAACAGAAATTCAGAAAATATTTGGTGCAAATTTAGTATGTGTAGCAGAGTATGGAAAAGATCAGCAATATGTGATTGTTTTAGAAAAAATAACTGCACAAACATTAAATGAATCCAAAAGCTTATTGCAGAATTATTTTAAAAAAATAAAAAAATTTCCATTGTTACTGACCCACGAAGAATTGAAAGATGGACTAGATGTATTTCCATTAGAATTCTTAAATATAAAATTAAACCATAAAATATTGTACGGGAAAGATATATTTAAAAATTTAAAGTTTGAAGAAAAACATGTCAGAAGGGAATTGGAATATGAGTTTAGGTCTAAATTAATCAGCTTAAGACAAAGTTATTTGGTAGTTAAATCAGACAAAGAGCTTAAGCTGATAGTAGAAAAATCAATACCCACATTACTGCCAATGCTAAATGGATTATTATTCCTAAAGAATAAGACAATTCCAGACAACATAACGGAAATACTGGATGTCACAGAGAAAGAGTATGGAGTTAACATATCAATTCTAAAGAAAATCAGGGATTTTGGATATTCTAACAGAGAAGAGGTAATCAGAGAACTTGTAGATTTATTGTCAAAACTTGGAGAAATCCTTAATAGCATGAAGGTATAAAAACATTTAAAAGCAAACAAACTAACAACACAAAAATGAAAACACCTACAAAATGGATTATTGGCATATTAGTCGCAGTAATAATCCTTATTCTATGGTGGATTGGAATATATAACAGCCTAATCAGCTTGGATGAAGGTGTTAAAACACAATGGGCCCAGGTAGAAAATCAATATCAAAGAAGGGCAGATTTAATCCCTAATTTAATTGCTACCGTAGAAGGTGCGAGAGACTTTGAAGCAGATACGCAGGCAAAAATTGCAGAATTAAGAACACAATCAACACAGATAAAACAGTCTTTAGCAAGTGGAAATCTAAACCCGAGTTCGTTGAATGAACTTAGTGGAAGAATGGATTCTGTATTAAGTGGGCTAAATATTGTTGTTGAAGCATATCCAGATCTAAAAGCAACAGAAAATTTCCTAGCGTTACAATCACAATTGGAAGGAACAGAGAACAGAATAGCAACAGAAAGGGGAAGATACAATGAAATTGTAAAGGCATTCAATATCAAAATAAAAAGAATTCCCAGCAAATGGGTTGCTAATTCACTCGGTTACGAGGAAAAAGATTTATTTGAAGCAGATGAAGGTTCTTCAGAAGTACCTGTTGTAGATTTCAGTTAAATAATGTTTACATTCTTGAGATATTTTTTGTGATTATCATTCAATTTCATTTTTAGAAAAACTTTTAAACATAAAAGTCTCAATACAAAAATGAAGAAATTGAGTTTGATAAGCGTTTTTTTGATATTGTCATTAGTACTGGTTACAGGATGTGAAAAACAGGATTCAGACAATGCTGTCCCATCTAATCCAGATGATGATTCAATGATGGATGATGATTCAATGATGGATGATTCAACAGTGGATAAAACAATTATTCTTAGTGCTGAAAATTTTAAATTTGTGATGGATGGTCAGGATAACCCAGAATTAGTGGTTAACAAAGGTGATAGAATAATAATAGAATTCTCAAGTACAGATGGATTGCATGACTTTGTTATTGATGAACTAGGTGTGGCAACAGAGAAAGTTAACACTGGAGACACAACATATTTTGAGTTTGTGGCTGATAAAGCAGGCTCATTTGAATATTACTGCAGTATTGGAAGTCACAGGGCAAATGGGATGGAAGGCAAATTCATAGTAAAGTAAATCTACATTACAAGATCATAGATAATTCTTACAAATATATCTACATCAGGTCCACGCACTATTGCACCGCCTAATGCACCAGTTATCATCAGAGAAACAAATCCAATAATGGCAAGCAGAGCAATAAAATACCTGTTAAGGAAGAAATCCTTGATTTTCATAACCATGCTAATATATTTGTTTAATCTTAACTTATTATCAAACAAATCAACTAGATAAAACACCGCAATTATTCCAAAAATCCACGTAGTTATCCATGCAAAAAATTCATGAGTTTCAATTAGATTCTGAACAGAATCAATCTTTTCACTAATGATGTTGCCAGTTATCAATCCAAAAAATGCTCCAAGAATACCTGGAAAAAGAAAGCTAAGCTTTGTTGGTTTCCACCATGATTTTTTTCCTAATGAAGACATTGCAAGAAATTCCATAAGTGCATACATGCTTAGTAGAGCAATAGGAAAATGTACAACAAAAGGATGCATATTCATTGGAATAAAATAAAAACTATTACTTAAATATCTTTGTGAACTACCACTACATAAATGAAGTGGCTTCTTGCTTCATAGACAATCCTTGCTCAATCTGAACAGAGGGATTATTCTCCACATAGGGCAATTCCTGCCCTAAATTTAGTATGTTTTTTGCTGAATTGAACTCCGTTTCAAAAGTAGCTAATCAGTTACAGTTTTGTATCCACCACCTGAAGAGAAGTGGACTTAAAACCAATTCAATTTAAAAATAAAAAAACATAGCTACAGCTATCTATAGCTAAAGCAGTTTTAAGATCCTAAAAACTAGAAGTCTCTTTTCTTTCTATAACAATCTCTGCAAAAAACAGGTTTTCCTTCTGTAGGTTTGAATGGTACTTCGCATTCTTCACCACATTCGGAACAAGTTGCCTTATGCATCTCTCTAGGGCCAAAGTTGCCTCTGGAACCCCTATCTCTATTGAATTTTTCCATTATTTTCTCCTTATTTAACAAGAATAAACTTTCTTGAATGATAAAACTGGGTAATTCCACTTTATAAGACTAACCATTTGCTTAAATTAAGGATTTTTAGCATATTATAAAAAAATCAGTTTAATCATGAAAGCTTTATAAACCATATTTCAAGATAGAGCCTATGAAACAAAAACTAACATTCAAAACAATGTTAAGCCCTGAACTGCATAGAGTCCTCACCTCAATGGGCATAAAAGAGCCGACACCTATACAAGAAGAATCATTTTCATTGATAAAACAAAATAATGATGTTATCTGCCAGTCCAGTACGGGCTCTGGAAAAACATTAGCATTTGCCATGCCACTTTCAGAAATGATAAATAATAATGACAAACTCGTAGCATTAATACTTGTTCCAACAAGAGAACTTTGTGAGCAGGTTTCGGAAGAATTCAAAAAGATTACAAAGCACAAAAAACTAAACGTTGTAGAGGTTTATGGTGGTGTCTCTATAGAAAACCAGATACGTAAGGTTCCACATGCACACATAGTAGTTGCAACTCCTGGAAGACTATGTGATTTGATTGACAGGAAGGCAATAAATCTCAAAACCATAAAAAAAGTAGTTCTCGATGAAGCAGATCGCATGCTTGATATGGGATTTGTAAACGATGTTGAGTACATATTGGAGCAGACACCAAAAGGAAGACAAACCCTTATGTTCAGTGCCACAATACAGAAGGAAATTGATTATTTAATAAAGAGGCATATGCGCGAGCCAAAAAAAATAAAAATCAAGGAGCATGTTGACAAGAGTCTTCTGAAACAATATTTTTATATTGTTAATCCAAGAGAGCGCTTTGACCTTTTAGTTTATTTGTTAAAAGAAGAAAAGGCGCCATACGCTATTGTTTTCTGTGGCACAAGAAGGACAGTTGACTTGGTTGCACATAACCTGAAAAACAACGGTCTTGAGGCGCACGCAATTCATGGTGGCCTTACCCAAAATAGAAGAAAAAAAGTAATGACATCATTCCACGGGAAAAGCACGCATATTCTTGTTGCAAGTGATATTGCCGCACGAGGGATAGATATTCAGATGCTCTCACACGTATATAATTATGACGTTCCAAAAACTTCGCAGGATTATGTTCACCGTATTGGCAGAACAGCAAGGGCAGGTCATGAAGGTGTTGCAGTAACTATTGTTACAGACAAGGATTTTGACAGTTTCAGAAATGTTCAGAGGGATAAAACTCTTGATATAATGGAGCTTAGACCACCCAAACTGCCTCGCACAAATTATAATAAATTTTTGCCAAGACAACAAAACGTCCATCCACAATCTAGAAGAAACCTGCACAGAAGTCATAGAAGCAGGCACCATAATTAATTTTTCTGAAAAAATTTAAGCAAAAGACTAAATGTATTTTCTTTGTCATAATTGCAAAGATTGTTAGTTCTGCAAAAAGAAGTAAAAACATTTATATACCAATTAAGTACTATTTCAAACGTGGCAAAAAAGAGGGTGTCAAAGACAAAGAAGTCAGAGGTATCAACCACTGAATGGATTCTAAGGTTAGGTATATTTGGAACTTTTCTTGGTCATGGAATATTTGCACTCCAAATTAAGCAGGGGTGGATTCCATATTTTACTTCGGTAGGGATTTCAGAGAATACAGCAAGGACACTTCTTCCGTTGATTGGCTCAATGGACATTCTTGTTGCAATTTTAGCTATATTAGCTCCGATAAGAATAATTTTGGTCTGGGCAGTAATTTGGGGCTTTTGGACAGCAATATTAAGGCCAATTGCAGGAGAGCCAATATGGGACTTTGTTGAAAGAACAGCAAATTGGGCTGCACCTTTAGCATTGCTGGCAATTCAGGGATTCCCAAAGAAAGCAAAAGACTGGTTTAAAGTAAAATAATCCACATAATCTCCGACCATATACATTTATATATAAATAGATTATATTATTAAATCAAAGGAGGTATGCTAGATGGCAAATAGAAGTTTTATAATATCAGTCGTTCTTCTTATCGGTGCTGCTATTGTATTTAGTGGTATCAGTGGGAGCACAGGTAAGTACGTTAACCAGACAAATAAGCACAGGCAAGATTGTACAGCCCAATTTGAGGAATGTATTAATGATATGTTAAAGCAGAGAGACGAGGACATTGCTAGCAGGTCCACATATTTTAATCGTCAAATGGAAATCCGTCGCGATAAATGTTTGAGGGATTTGTATGTCTGTTAAACACCCTATCTGTTAAACATTCCATTAGTGGAGTCTCTCCACTTTTTTAATTATAATTAGTTGTTACTATAATCAATCAAACAAATCTAAATACCTGCCGTAGCCTCTTTCTTCCAATTTATTTTTAGGAATAAATTTCAAGGCAGCAGAATTCATGCAGTATCTTAATCCAGTTGGTTTAGGACCATCATTAAAGACATGGCCAAGATGGGAATCAGCATTCTTGCTTCTGACTTCAGTCCTTTTTATTAATAATTTATAATCACTTTTCTCAATTATACTACTTTTTTCAAGTGGCTTGGTAAAACTTGGCCAGCCGGTTTCAGAATCAAATTTATCTTTGGAGCTAAATAATGGTTCACCAGAAACAACATCAACATAAATCCCAGCTTCCTTATTGTCCCAATATTCATTATCAAATGGTTTTTCAGTTCCATCTTCTTGCGTAACTTTATACTGCAGCGGAGTCAGCATCTCCTTCAAATCTTTCTCGACAGGTTTTTTATATGACATATCATCAGGAAGGTATAACTCTTTATTAATTTGAGCACATCCGGCCAGCATCACAACAAGCACCAATAACACCATCTTCATAGCTTTAAGATGCAAATCTAACTTAAAAATACTTCTCAAACGCTTCAATTAAATCTTTTGAAATTTCTTCAGCATTCCTGCCTTCTATCTTATCTCTTCCAAGCATAAAAACAGCTTTTCCATCTTTAAGCAACACCATGCTCGGGGAAGAAGGTTCATATTCAGGAAAGTAACTTCTTGCAGTCTGAGTAGCTTCCTTGTCTTGACCAGCAAAAACTGTCGCCAAAACTTCAGGTTTAATTTTTGAATTAACAGCGAGTTTTACAGCAGGACGTGCATTCCCGGCAGCACACCCACAGACAGAATTCACAACTAATAAAACAGTTCTTTTCTCATTTTCAAAGAAATATTTTGCCTCTTCAGCAGTCTTTAATTCAATAAACCCTATTTTGGTGAGATCTTCTCTCATGGGTAATACAAGCAAATCAGTATGGTCATGCATAGTATCAAAAATTAAAAAAACCTTATAAGCTTTATTGTTTCAGACAGGCACACTTTTTGAAATTTTTTATTAGTTTCAGCAATAGTATCAAATTCCACCATTCACCAATAGTTTTAAAAAAATCAGCAATAATCTTATTCGTATGGGTGAAGTTAATTTTAATCAAGCATTAGAAGAATGGATAGAACACTGCAGAGATTCACACATCAGATTTAGTTCATTTGCTGAACCAGTTAAAAATTGTGAGCCTTATAGAAAAATCATCTCAATGGGGTATAAAGCCCTGCCATTAGTAAGACAGGTTTATGATATGGACATTTCAGATAATTTTGAGCTTTCAATAGTTATAGAACTCGGCTTGGCCTCTGTTGTAAGGGACATTGTTGGTGACGATTTTTCAATTCCAGAAAAAATTCGTGGTCGTATTTCCGCAATAGAAGATTATACAAAAAAATGGCTTGATGAAAATATGGATAATTATTTATCAAGAAAATAGCACATCAAATTTTCTCGAACCAAAAAAATATGCTACCATAAACTAAATAAGCAAAATACTTAATTTCGTGCTAGATAAAATCCCAGTCCTATCATAAACCCAAGAACCAGATATTTTAGATAGGGGATGCCTGCACCACCAAAAGCATAAAGAAGTCCTACAGCAATCCCAAGGAATATGAATAATTTTCCAAGAGCCATAAACCGTAAAAGAATCCCCCAATTTATAAGCTTTTCAGCAATAAAGTTAAATAATAAAAGGTTTTAATTTTTATGTGAATTTAAGAAGCTTAACAGCAATAACGCTTGCAACAATATCCGGATGTGTAGCAGAAAAAGAAGATTTTACGAGTGTACTTCTTTCAACAGATGGGATGCAGGTTATTGAATCACTCAGCAATGAAGATAACACATTAGGCATAAATTCTGATGATATATTCATGAAAATTGTAAGCAGAAGAATTACAGAAGCAAAAGAAAGAAGTATAAGGATTAATGGGTATATTATGGATGGGAGATTAGATGATGCCCTGGAACTTTGCATTGAAACAGAGAAATTACTTGATCCCTCAAAAAAATATAACCATGAGATATTGGCAAATACATACAGGCAGGCAATAACTATATATCTTATGGGAATTCACCGCCACGGTGTAAGCCATAGTGAAACACAAAGACGCATCTCGCTAGCATCACACGGTTTAGATAAAATAGGTGCTAAATATGTAGAATAATACAAATCTTTAAATATTAAAATTATAAAATTTCAGTTAATGCGGTGGTAGTATAGTGGTTAGTATGGGGCGTTGCCAACGCTCCGACCCGGGTTCAAACCCCGGCCACCGCACTTTTATTATTTTTAAGTATTATAGACCTTTCTTTTGAATATAACAACAACCATGCCCAAAAATCATCCGCAAACAAATCAGAATAATTTCATCTAAATCTCAATTATTTTTCTTCGCTAATTTCATCTGTAGAAAATATCCTGTCCACAACAATAATACCAACTCTGTCTTCTCCATAAAAGTCCACTGTTTCGCGGACAATACCATTAACATAATCGGTGTATCCTTTAACAAACTTGACACCCGATCCATTTTCCAAACGGGCAGCCAGGCCGGCAATACTTCTTCTGGAATTAATTTGATGTCTTACATCAAGGGTATATAATCCATCAGGGGTGTTTATGTCAACAACATAGCTATTGTTTCCTGGAAAAACAGCTCTATCCGGTCTTGCAGAAACAACAGAAACAGTTGTTGCATCAATCCAATGTTCTTTGACAACAGTACCATACAACCAGTCAGCTTTGCGTTCTGTAACTGGAAAGATGTCCGGCAAACATCCGCTCATAGAGGTAGCAAGAACGGTCAAACAGGCCATATTTTTTAAACTCCTCATACATGCCAAAAAGTTATGATTATATATAAACTTTGCTGTTTTAATTTATAAACAAAAATCTACTTATAAAGTACAATTAAAGTTTAACAGAAAAACACAACAATGTTAAGTTCCTTTTGTGAGGTAAAAGTTTGAGCTTAGCGAGAAAGTCGCGAATTTGTCAAATTTTATGAACCGTATCCCTGAGAAGATCGTCAATAGTCTCTAAACAGATAGGTCCGTCAATAAGGGTGGCATGTTCCCCATTGCTTTCTTCTTTTTGTCTCATCATATTCTCCCAATTATCACGAGAAGGCCATTTCGCATAGGCGAGAAATGTACCATCCTCTACTTTATGAAGACAAGACCCTAATGAACCATATGTTAAATATATTTTCTGAGTCTCATCATGCCAATGCCTTGTGAACTCTCCCTCAGAAACTTCTTCTCTTAATTTCCAACGATAAATTACTGCAAACATACTATTGACGGTTGGCACACCATATATAAACTTTTCTTGACAAATGAAAATAACATTAATTTGTTTAGACAGCTTCTCTAACATCTCCCGATGGATTTGCACTAAGGGCATCATAAAATGATTTTCTGTCAAAACTATAAATGCTCTCGCACTCCGGGCACCTCAGTTTTATTGCAGTTTCATTTTTATGTGCCTCAAAAAACATCCGCAAGGAATCGACGCTCATGTAGAAGAGAGATTTTCTTGATACCATCCTGTCATTTGCACTAGTCCTATAAGCAAAATCAAAAACAGCCCACCCCTCATTCTCAATCACAAAACTATCCAAGCTATTTAAATCACAGCCATCAGTAATAATTAGATTATCATCTTTAATCTCAGACCTAAAAGCCATAAAATTTCGTATCATCAACCATTTATAATAACTTCTTTTTGACCCAATTATGATAAATAACAATTCACAAATAATAAATATTTTAATCCCCATAAGACTCCCACAATGCAATATTTCCCATAAAAATTAATCAAACAATAACATTTTTAAACGCACATAATCGGAACGAATTTACAGTGATAATAAGATGGGTTAACCCGGCAAATAGCAACAATAGAAGAAAGGCAATCATGGCAGGGGAACTGGACAAGTTTATAAAAAGCAACAAACAGGTTAAAGATTCGCTTGCAGACCTGCTCCTAAAGACACCAAATTCAGTTATTCTTCATGCGGATCCAGAAAGAAAAAGAAGAATAGACGAAGTATTGACAGGTAGGTATCTGGATCTTAGATTAATGGGACAAAATTTTAATGAAGGGGCTGACGGCACATTAAGATACAGATTAATTGTTCAGGATGTCAATGAAGGGAGAGGGCCGTGGGTCTTGTTTGATCCAGAAGGCAATTATAAAACATTTCATTTAATGCATCACCGGGCATCAAGAACAGTATTCCCACGTTATTTAAAAATACCGGACATGGAAAATTTTGAAGGGGAAAGATTTGTTTATATCGGCAGAACAGATAAAGTATTTTCAGATTTTAGGAAAAAAGGATACTCTTTTTCAGACGATGAAATGCCTGAAACTATTTATGATCATTATGAAGATTTACTGATAAACTCTTTTAAATGCAAAAATCCATAAAAGTTTAAAAATAATAAGTTCACATGCCAATTATGAAAGCAGTAATATTTGATTTTGATGGTGTAATCCATGATACTTTTGAGTTGGCATATGGAATTCATGAAAGTATAAATTCCGGCTTTTCTAGGGAAAAATTTCGTTCTAATTTTGAAGGAAATATCTTTGAGTTTATAGATAAAAAGCCTAATCATGAAATCAGGGATAAGTTTAGAGAATTGGAATCTGAGGCATTTAAAAGTTTAAGAATAGAGCATGAGATTAGATTAGAATTGGAAGAATTAAGTAAAAAATTTGATTTGTACATAATCAGTTCAAATACAACACAAAACTTAGCGACTTATTTTGAGAATAATAATTTTGTTGGTATCTTCAAAGAAATATTGGCTGCAGAGACCCATAAATCCAAAGTTGAAAAATTTAAGCTTTTATTTAAAAAATATGGTTTGGATGTGGGATCCTGTATTTTTGTAACTGACACTTTAGGCGATATATTGGAAGGAAATAAAGTAGGAATAAAGTCAATAGCTTGCACCTTCGGTTATCATGATGAAGCAAGGTTGAAAAAAGGAAATCCATTCAAAATTGTTTCAAACTTCAGAGAGATAAGAAAAGTAATTGATAGTATATGAAATTAATTGAAAAAAGAGGTCTTCCTACAAATTATTCTTGCTTGGAAAAATCCTAAAGCCATCCTTTTTACCAGCCTGCCAAGAAAGCTGTGCTTTTACCCCCATCGCAGGTATATAAGAGACATATGGTCTTGAGTCTATTTCATTGAATAGACCTAATTAAAGATAATTTTAAATATGATTAGTTACATGTAAATATCAAGAGGTTGGAGGAAAAACAATGAAAAACATTATTGGAATTGCTCTTGTGGTATTGGTTGCCTCTATGGCTTTTTCAGGCATATTGCCTACTGCCGATGCATCTAATCCAGGAGAGAAACCGCCAAAGGATAATAAATATCCCGGTGGAAAATGGGAATTCCAGCAGACTTTCTGCAAACTTTCAACAAATAGGAATACTTGTGAACAAGCTGCCAAAGCTGGTGGAGTGAGCTGTCCGGAAGGTGAAGAAGTATCAAAGGTTGACTGCAATTCTGGAGATAGGTGTGTTGTAAATGGTGCAGAAGGTAACAATTGCAACTGTTCATTCAACTGCAAACCTAAGAAAAAATCAAAAGATGCTGTCGTAGTATAAGCATCTTTATTCTTCTTTTAATATTATGCTATAGCCTGATTTATCTGCAGGCAGTCTAATTTCTCTAAATCCTGGAGAATTAAAGATAAGTTCTTTTGGATTTCCAATTACTGGAATTTGGTATACACCATTTTCATTCAGGCAGTAAGTATCTCTCAAGGTTGAAGTATCATCAACATAACGTATCTGCAAACAATTGATAGGATTGCCAAGCTCATCTCTTGCACTAATGTAATTTAGCGGAATTTGACCAAGTCTTAACTCAAGAGAATTGCCGTCATTAATTATATTTAGCCTTTCTCTATAGTCAGAGGTGCTTACTAGTAAGTTGTGTTCCCCTTCCGATATTTCATGCATAAACTTAAATGACCCATCCTGTCTTATTTTTGCCGTATCCTGTTCCAATAGTATAATTCCATTGCCTGCATTTTTTCCATTTGGAAGGTAGACCATTCCTTCAGGAGCAATACCTCCAAGTGTTATATTGTAATCCAAACTGTCATCAATTTCAATTACTGAGCTACTGGAAATTCTGCCTGAAGCAGCTGTTATTTCATTGTTCCCATTCCATATTCTTCTAAGTGTATACATCCCATCTTTGTCTGTCTCTGCTATATCTGCCGGGATATTCAAATCAGAATAATCTAAATTTTTTGCTATGACTATTGCATTATCTAATGGAATGTTATTTTTGTTTGTGACCTTCCCTGTTATAACATGTGGATTGCTATTTAAAATTATTTTTCCAAGGTCTGTTGCTGAGGTTTCTTCATAATCATCAAATGTTTGTGGCAGTCTTTCAAGGAATGGCTGATGATTTTTAGAATATGCCCTAAGTTTTATATCACCCTCACAAGGATCCGAATCCCTTGGAAGATATTCTGAAAAATTTCCATTTTTGTCTGTTGTTGCTCTAATTCCAAAATTTAACAAGTCAACAATTGCTTCCAACGGCCTGTTTTTTTCATCGATTATCTGACCAGTTACTAAAAACTTTCCTGGTTCAAGTTCAATGTACAAACTATTTCCATCATGTGGCAGGCTAATTATATCTGATTCCTGCACGTATCCTCCCATGAACGTTCTGTATTGGTATGTTTCAGTGGGCAGGTTAATACTGGTTATATTGTTGTCTACTATGATTTCATCCTTATAACTATCTGATGTAAATACTATCTTTGAACCAAGCAAATAATCTCCAGTAAATTCATCTATGACTGATATGTTAATCATTTGGGAAACATCACTTAGGGTTACTGTTTTGTCAATGTTATTATTGGGAAATAAATTAAACTCTATTGTGCCTTTTTTTTCATTATCATAAACATTTACAATATAATGCTTGTTTGGTTCAATACTGGTAAGCCTAAAACTTCCGTCAGAAGACTTTGCCATTTCAGTCATGTTTCCCACAGGTATCTTTTGCCCCATTGGTTGTATTGGCTGTATCGTAGCCTTGTCTGCATCAATAAACAAACCAGCTTCATCTTTTGTTCTAATTGTCACTGAGGTATTATACTTGTTTAACATTAATATTACATCTTCCCCAGGATGGACACCATCTAATGTTGTTTGCAGATTACCAAGTCTTGCAGAAAGGTCATACTTAAGATTATATGGAACATTGAAACTAAAGTCTCCGTTATTGTCTGTTTGCACAGGTTCTATGTTATCTTGCTTAAGTATACTCGTCAGACTGCTTTCTTGCTGTGAAATTGTTACTTCTGCATTCTTTACAGGGCTGTAATTTGGCCATATAACACTGCCGTTGATTAAGTTTTCCAAACTCTTTTTTTCAATCGGCATTTGCCGTTCCCTTAATGGATCGTTGATATAAACATCTTTTTCTTCCGATGGTTCATTATATTCAGCCGATGGGACAGATTGTTCTGAAGATTGTATATTTGGAGGAGTATGTTTGCTTGGAAGAAGCATATATGTAGACAAAGCGGATAATCCCAACGCCACTCCAAAAAGTGTTTTTTTGTTCATTTTGATGATTATCTAATGTATATATTAAATTATAAGCTTTTGCCATTTATAAATCCCAAGAATTTTTCAGCCTATTCTGTAATCAAACCGTTTTGTTTTTTGAAAATGTAATATGCTAGGTATGAGTCTATTGTTGCTAATTTTTCTGCTGGTTTTTTTTCTTTATCATACAGACCATTTCCACCGCCAAAAAATGGGTTTTTTGTAGATGACCCTTTTATTTCCCTAAAAAAATCAATGATTGCATTAAAGGGTTCAAAAATGCCCTCGGTTATTTTTGTTTTTGCTTCCGGCGGTTCTTCTTTTTTTTGCAAATCAAACGCACCGCCAGCTTTTTCTAGATAATATGTCAAATCCTCCCTTAATGCCTCAATGGACGAATCAACTGCTGCCAAAAGATCCATATCATCTTCATTCAAAGATTTTACGTAATCATCAATCTGCTTTTTTGTCAACACCGCCCCGTCAATAAGTATTTCTGTTTTCCCCCTGTGAATTGCTCCGCGTTGATTATCATCATGGTATGCCATCTGGGGCATTGCAACAAAGTTTACCCTTACTCTTGTCACGGGAAATGCTTCTCTGAAATTTGATTCTAACTTTCCTCGTTCTGTTTCCATGAAGTACTGGTCTCTTATTGCCAAAAATTCCAGTTCAACTTTTGAAGTTTCAAAGGCAGCAACCAAATCTTTATCCTGCAAAACCCCTTCCGTTCTCATCTGCAGGCGCTTCACGTTTCTTAAGTATGGCCTAAGCCAGTTAAGGTACAGCCGGATGACGGAATAATGCTGTCTAAGATATCCAAGTTTAAATTTCTGCCCCACCATAAGTTCATTATATGTTTTTTCTTTCCATACTAAATATTGTTTTAATTTTCTTCCAAGAACCTCACGCACTTTCTTGTTTATGCCATGTGATTCTTTTAATTTCTGTACTTCAACATCAACTTTTTCAGACGTTTTTGGATGTATTGTGTAAAATAAATCTGCCAATGCTGCAAACCCAACCTGTGATGACAGCCCCATGACTGAAGACAGGTTTTTGGCACCGCCTTCTACTTGATCAATCCAGACTGATTTTAGATGAACCTCTGAATGTTTGTCTCCATTGTTTGAATCATCATAAAATTTTAAACGCTCTTCTAATATCCTTAATTCCCTCAACAACTGAAACATTGCTTTTATCATTGAGCCAACATTCTGCATAATCTGCTGGAATTTATCTATTTGAACACCTTTTCTTTGTTCAACCGAACCCCAGTATGAAGATGTTTCACCTGCCGCATAGATGTCTTTTGTCTTTATCACATGACCCTTGTCATCATGCAGGCTTCTTCCAAATGGCTCATCATCTGTCAATGCCCTAAGAACCTGAAAATAACTTTTTTCTACACCTGCTTGTGGAGAATCTATTACTAGCCTGTATTTTGCTTTTCCCCCAAATCTTCCATTAACTATATTTTTTGAAAATATTTCATCCGGTTTCCCCATCTCTTTTTTTTCTGCCATAGAATTTCTCTTTTTGAGTTGTTACAAAAATCTTTTATATATCCAAATTTATAAATGTTGTGTGAAGAGGTGTTTAAATGGGTTTTTTTGGTAGATTGTTTCATAAGGAAGAAGATGAAAGGGATTATGTACTTCCTGATTTGTCCATGACTGATGAAACAACTGAAGGTCCTTGGAGCAGTCCGTCTGAGGCTAAGCCCTTTGAAAGTGCCAGAAGAGCCGAAATGGCGGATTATAGTGTTCCCGAAATAAGCCGTCAAAGAGAGCCAGTTAGTGGAATTTCTTCGAGAGATATTGAGCTGATAATGAGCAAACTGGATCTTATTGCAAGCAGGCTTGATAACATAAACAGAAGGCTGGAATATATTGAATCTTCAAGAAAAGGAACTAATCTCTGGTAAAAATTTTTATCCCAATCAGTATTGCACCAGCAACTATGAATATGTCTGCTACATTGAATAGTGGGTAATTAAACACCCTTATGTTTATAAAATCTATGACATGGTGTCTGAATATTCTGTCAATAAGATTTCCAATTGTTCCACCAAGAATAAATGAAAGTTCCAGCGGATAAGTTTTAAGATATCTTATTATTACCAGAATTGCAATTATGGATATAACAACCAAAAATACTTGTGAGTTTTTTAGAATGCCCCATGCTGCACCTGTGTTTGTTACATATGAAAAATTTTTTATTGCCACGCCTTTTAACAATTGGTCTATGATTACAATAATTGCCGAGAAAATATAATATTTTTTTAGCGACATTTTAAAACTTATGCATGCTCATAAATCCCTTTATTTCATCTATTAAGAGATGTGAAATTGTATACAACTGGACTTCGTGGTCTTCAAGTCTGCTCCTTGTAATAAACTTTTCATAGATGTCCCTTCCTAAATTTCCAACAGCTTTTTTCATCTTGTCTCCAACATCCTTAATTAAATATGCAGACATACGAATCTCCATTGTTCCCGTATTTGTTTTTATCTTCATTCCTTCCCTTTCTATTTCTACCTTCTTGAAACCGGTTATGAAGAAATTTGTTTCAATTACAAATTCACTGTAATCGTCTGCCTTTTTTGTGGCCACCCAGAATATTTTTAGGGTATCATCTGTCCCCATCTCCCATTTTTCATAATTTTTTTCATAGAAATCAAAGCCCATTACTTCAAACCATGAAAAAAGATGCAGATAAAGCTCAGTCATGTCAAACAGTGTTGACTGCTTTATCTTTAAATTTTCAAAAACATATGTTCTGGCACCCTCATCCATTTTGTTTATTATATTATGATTGGTATATATATGTTTTGCCCATGTCAAGCTGCCTTGTGATAACTTACATGTCTATTTGGCATAAATCCAGAGGTGTATGTCTTTTCTCTGGTTTCTGATTCTGTGTCCTGTGGATTCTGTTCATGATGTTTTTCATGAATTCTTACAGATGCAAGGTCATCACCCCTAAGACCTTCTTCAAGAATTATCGGATTTTTATAATGCCTCATCATCCCTCTTTGAATTGGAATTAAATTCCCATAGAAGAAACATGCCCCATGAATGCCCATTTGGTTTGTTACATATTCTGAAACTTTTATTATTGGTTTTTCTTCAGGTTCAATTAAATCTGCATTAAATCCATTGATTTTATTTTCTAAACTCATGTTTTCTGCAGACCTTATTTTGTATATGTCTATTGTTAACATCTTAATATGCTTATCTCGCTTATTCTTGAGGAAACCTCTTCTCGTGCGATTATGTCCTTTAGATGCTCTGTCAACGATGCATGTTTTATTTTTTTCATAACATAACACCGATCTTTTTCTATTTTTATCTGGTAGCCTTTATTTGCTTTTTTGAACAATTCAACTGCCTTTTTATTTTTTACCGGCGGACCATAATGCTTGTATGTTGATGGCAGTTTTTCTTTTTTTGTGACTATATAAAAAACTGCAGAATCACCGCTGTAATCAAAAAAGGAATTTACAACCTCAAACTTATCTAAATTTTTCAATATAAATTTGAAGGCCTTAAGTGCCTTTGATCCTGCTATATCATGCTTTGCTTTCAGCGGTTTTGCAGAAATTGTTGTTAGATACCCAATTTTTTTCAGACCCGCAACATTTACTGGCTGTTTTTCAAACATAATTTCTGATGGATTTCTCAAAAATTTTTTGCATGATTTTATTATATGATAATATTGTTCTTTTGACAGTGCGGCAGCTGCATTTCTATCAGGCTGAACCGGATCAATCAAAATTAATGGTGATATTTTTTTTGCCCAGTTTAACTTTTGTGCAGAATTCTTGTTTCCAATGACTGTTGTTTCTTTCCATTCAGAAGCCCTTTCCGCAAACTTAATGAATGATCCATAATGTGCAACAAGTATTTCAATCGCATATCCTGATAGCCCATTTATATATGATTCTGCCCCGTAGAATCTATTTGCCTTTGCAAAAATTTTCGCAACTCTTATCTCATCTGCAAGCGACTTCTTCTTTTTTGTTTTCCTGTTAATATAATCAACATGGAAAAAAGAAAAGTCAGTAATGTTTTCTGCATGTTTTGGATTTTTTATTGCCAAAATTGGGACTATCTCAACGGTATACCCCTTGTACCATACCTGAAAATAATCCCTTGAACCATGAACTCTTGATATTTTTGAAAAACTTTTTTTCAGGCATTTATGTAACAGGTCTGAAAGTTCATCTGATTTTTTTGAGCGATCAAATTTTACATATATGTCTATGTCGTGTGTATCTTTAAGCCATGTATTTTTTGCTCCAGATCCACCTACAGATGCTTTTGCAGAAGGAACTTTTATTTTTTTTATAATTTCATTTTGTATAGCCAATAATTTCAGTCGATCTTTCTTTTCAGGAGAGACTTTTTTGAGAATGACGCTTACAATTTCTTTATGTTTTTTTGTTATTTTCATTCATATAATCTAAATCAGAATGTATTTATAAATTGTTATTTTGGAATATTTTCGGGAATTCTTCAATAAAGCATTTTAAAGATATGATTACTATAGTCTTATGACCTTTTTAGATAGATATGTACGTCCGTCAAAGATATGGGCTAGCAGTATTGCAGGCGGTTTGGCATTTGGCACAGTATTTCTCGGGATGTATTTTCTTTCTGAAAAGCCCGTAAGGGAGAGCGTTAGTGGAAATTTAGAATCAAAAAACATGGAGGCTTTAGAGACTGTGCTGATGGAATACAACACTTATTCCGGAAAGGGAGGAATTAAGGTGGATAATCCAAAAAAAAGCATGGCTACAGTAATTAATTCATGGAAAAGTCTGCCACAGGAAGAAAGATATGACACACTCAAATTTATGATTGAAGAGGGCTACAGAGAACCACTGTACAATTTAAGGGATGATACCGAAGATAATTTTGGTGGATTGAGCTTGTGGTTGTTGGGGAGGTAAAAATGGCATTTTTTAATTTTTTAAAAAAAGTTGCAGTTTATGGCGGGTTCTTTCTCGTAGGATACGCAATGCATGGCTGTACAAATAGCGATGAAAGATACGCAGTAAAGCGTTATAACAAAGATCCTTTTCTGGTAGACAAAAAAATCGGGGAGCGTGTTGAAATATTTAATGAGAATGGCAAGATGCAGTTAGGTGATTTGGAGTACAGGCTTGAATGTCTTCTGGAAAATTCAAATCTAAGAAATTGCATAAGTTCCATGAAAGACAAATGGAGAAACAAATGAAGGTTTATTCTGTCTTTAATATTGAAGGCTATGGAAATGAACTTGTTCAATCAAAAATTCCAAGCGAACTTGAGAGGATAATATGCAATGAATTTGATGTTGAAAAATTCAGATGTTCACTTGAAGAGCATCAAAGGGAAAGAAAATCTCTCGTGCCCGATTCATCTATTGATCAGTTCAATGAAATAATAGACAGAGTTGGAAAACGCAGTGAAAGGCTTAAGCCGTTTAACAAAGGCCTCATAAAAGCCTTAAAATATGGTGATAGCTGGATTATGACTATTGGTCCGGTTAGAAAGATGCTGGTCAGAGATGTAGAGGGATATACAACAGAGGGGCTTGTTGGAAAATATTGTGATTTTTTTGATGAGCAAGCCGAGGATTTTGGAGGGTTATTTTATCACGTTATCGAGCGTGAAAGCGGTCTTGTTGATTACAGCAATCACTTGATTGAAAGAAATCAATTTTATGCCGGACAAAATGGCATGTTAAAAAAACTTGTCAGCTCAACTGAATCTAAAAAGAATGAAATTTCCTCAATCATAAGGGGTGTAAGAAATATTTCTTCTGCTGTAAGAAAATCTCTCCTTAACAGAGCTTCAATGAAAGGCAATGATGTTAAGGCATCCCTTGATATTGTTAGAAAGCTTACTGATGAGAATGAAATGGCCATTGCAGAAGTTGATGGATTGCTGAACTGGTGCGGTGGAATGAAAAATGTTCTCGCGCTTAGCAAAGAAAGAATGGACAATTATGCATTGCACATGAGGGAAACATTGACTGCATACCTGCAGGCAGTAAGCTTGAATAGAAGCTTCAGAGAAACAAACACGGCAATAAGCGGACTTATTGAGGTTATGACCGCAGCTCAATCTACTGCCGATGAAGGTGTTAAAGATCTTATAAAATTTGTAAGAACAAATGGAATATATTCAAGACCAATAAGGGGTGTTTTTGGTGGGTAAATTCAGCAGTCTTTTTGACGAACTGGTTTCTTTTTCAAATAATGATCCCATCACAGGGGGTTCTATCGGATTAAACAACATACGCGAAGATGAATATGAGGTGGCTTTGATTGACAGGGGATTTGGGAAAAAAATGCCATTTGTTATCAACAGCGATATTTCTGATGTTGTCAAGAGTGTGTGCAATCCGGCATTAAATAAGGAAATGAACTCAAGAATGCTGTTTGATTGGGTTGTGAAAAACATAAGGTATGGCGAAAAGAAAAGAAGAGACGGATATAGGAACAGCGCGGAAGTCTTTGTTGATAGGGAAGGTGTTTGTGGAGAGTCAAGCTTCTTGTATATAACTATGATAAGGAGTATAGGTGTAAGGGCTAGTTTTGTAAATGTCAATAGAGATGGAAGTGAACCATACCACGCATGTGCCATGCTCGACCTTCCGGGAAAATATGGGCATTTTACTCTTGCGGATCCCGCCAATTCACTGTATGATGCAAGGCATGCTTCTTTTAGACCTTTAACTGATTTTGAGATTTTTGGGAATCTGAACGCATGGAATAGGCTGTAGAATACCACAACAAAACATTTATACCAGTTTAAACATAATAATTAGTCATGATTAATGAGTATACTTATGGGTGCTTCAAGGCTGATGGGAAGGAGTTCCTTGGTGACATTATGATAAAAAACAACAAGGTGCACTACTGGCAGGATCTTACAGGGTGGGATTTGAATGTCAAGCACATAAATAACCTTCTGATGGAACGTCCAGATGTTTTTGTTATTGGTACTGGTGCTGGTGGATTGCTACGTGTTGGAGATGATATTAAAGAACACCTGCAGTCATGGAAAATGAACAGCACAAACAGACCGGTTTATCACATTGTTAAAAATACAGAGGCGATAAAAATAATAAACAGCTCAATGGAAAATGGGAAAAGAGTATGTGCAGTTTTAGCAGGTAGTTGCTAGAACTATTAAATAAAAATATTATGTGCTCTGGACAAATTAAAAATTACACGCCTATGCAGGTTTTGGGCATTCTCCATCCGTCCATGATTCTACTTTATCATCCATGCACGCAAAACAATTGTTGCTGAATGTTTCTGCGCACGGGAATGTTGTACATTGTATATCCTCATTAAACCATCCACAAGCCGGCTGATCTATCTCTATGCAGAATTTTGCATTTTTTTGCTCATCCGTACATGGTATTTTATCCGTTGGACATTTTTCAAACTCGCAGTCAGGACCAACACGACCTACTGCCGATCCATCAGGACAAATCTTGGCCTCAGTACTGCATGCAACTGGTTCTTGGATGCCAGCACAACCTATAATAAATATCGTAAAAAATAGGATTATATACTTTTTCATCATAATTATTGGGTAATACCTAAATATAAGCTTTGCGGATAGGATTCTGTAAACTTAAATAATGGTGGAAGAACTTGCTCTTGGAAAATCATCAAATATTGGGATTTCAGAAGAAATTTATGTATAACAAATAATCTTTATTTATAAATCATTAGTTAACTTAACAGATTTGTGGATAGAAAGAAATAAAAACATCAAATTTTTTGATTCTCACGATGATTGACGATAAATTGAGAACTGCTTTCTTTATAGTGGAAAGAGAAGGAGCATACAATGTTCTAACTCCTGATGTTCCATGCGATGCAAATCCGTATGTGCTTTTTAGAAGCGTATTTAATAACAAAGGACTTGCTGCACAATGCTATGGGTTCTTGTCAGATGATGATAAAATTGCAAATAAACAGCTTCGAAGAATTACTGATTTTGTAAAAATGCAGAACAGTAGGGGTAATGGTTCGTTTGATCTAGCAGGATTAAGGGGATACTTTTCTGAATCTAAATTGCACCATGAAGAAATTTTTGCTGTGCCTTGGGCATATGTAAGGCCCGTCGGTAATGAGTAAATCTTTTAAATTAGAACAGTCTGCTCATTTCATGAAGAGATTGATATTAATCTTTGCAGTATTGCTATTAATTAGTGGGTGTGAAAATAAAATGGAAAGAACAGAAATAAGATTGGAAACAACTGAAGGCACAATGGACTTTGTGCTGTACGATGATTTGGTCCCTGAGACAGCAGGGAATTTCAAGAAGCTTGTTAGTGAAGGATTTTATGATGGTGTTAGGTTCCACAGGGTTATTAAAGATTTTATGGTGCAGAGTGGAGATCCATTATCAAAGGATGAAAGCAAAAAAGCAATGTGGGGAACAGGTGGACCTGGATATGCTATCAAAGACGAGTTTGTTGCTGAGCTTAGGCATAATAAAAATGGGCTGTTGTCAATGGCAAACTCTGGTCCAAACACAGGAGGAAGTCAATTTTTTATTACTTTGGTTCAAACTCCATGGCTGGATGATAAACATGCCATATTTGGAGAATTGACCAGTGGCGAGGATGTTTTAGAAAAAATTGGAAATGCTAAAACAGAACCAGGTGATAAGCCTACTAAGGATATTGTTATCATAAAAGCCAGCGTTATTTAATCACCAGCACATTCAGTACTATTGTTGCATAGGATCCTTTTTTTAATGAGAAACATATTGTTAATGCTTTTTTGTTCTTGTTGAGGTTGTCATCTTCTGAAGATATTATTTTCAGTTCTTCTGGAA
>JAUYMN010000023.1 GCA_030699455.1 Nanobdellota archaeon
ACCATCTTTTTAAATAATTCAGAATCTTCAGGCAATTCCTTCTTATCTTTGCTCATGTTTCCAAAATACAATTCATGAAGCCTCATTCCGTTAAACTCCCAGCCCAATCTCCTTTTAAGTTCAGCAAATTCTGGTGTCCCCATTTTATCTTCCTTTGTCATATTCATCAACAAATCAAGAACCTTATTTGTATTGGCAACATATCCATTATACAATGTAAAATGATTTCTCAGTAATTCTTCGCTAAACCCATTCGTTCCGATTAAATATTCAAAGTTTTTTGCTTCATACATCTTAAATCTTCCCAACCAAGTCCAAACCAGGTTTCAAGGTTTCCTTGCCGGGCTCCCAGTTAACAGGACAGACTTCACCGCCATGTTCCTGAACAAATTGTGCGGCTCTTACCTTTCTCAATAATTCATTAGTGCTTCTCCCAATAGAGTTATCATGAATTTCATAGGCCTTCAAATTTCCCTCAGGATCTATAATATATGTTCCTCTAAGAGACAACCCCTCTTCATAAATATAAGTTCCATAACTCCTGCATATATTACCCGTAGGATCTGCCAGCATTGGAAATTTAATTTTCTTAATTGTATCTGAATTATCATGCCATGCCTTGTGCACAAATGGCGTATCTGTGCTTACGCTAAGCACTTCACAATTTAATTTTTCAAACTCATCGTATTTATCGGCAATATCTCCCAATTCAGTGGGGCATATAAACGTAAAATCAGCAGGATAGAAGAATAGTACTACCCATTTGCCCTTGTAATCTTCAAGGCTTATTTTCTTTATTTCCCCATTTACAAAGGCTTCAGCAATAAAAACTGGTGCTTTTTTGCCAATAACTGGGTGCATTTCCTCATTAATCTTGTCAACCATTTTAAACCCCTAGAAGAGTATTCACGTGAAATTAAGCAGAAACCACCATATATTAATATTTGTATTGTCCAGTAAACAATAGTTAATTATTTCTTTTTAACCCCAAACGTAAAAATATTATGGCCACCAGAGAGCCGAGCGAGTTATAAAACAAATCAAAAATTGTATTAAACCACTCAGAATCTATCCACTCTGTATTGATATCACCCACACCATGCCCAAATACACCCAATCCGTCACCATAATATAAATATCCCATAAATTCGATAAATTCGACCAAAACTCCCACGCCAGATGCAGCTAAAAAAATAAACAGCAACATCACAAATCTCTCATTTTTATTTCTCAAAAATCCACTTTCCTCAAAATAATTGTAAATAATCACAGTAGCAACAGCTATGCCAACGAAATGTGTGACATGATCCCATTGTATCAATATAGGAGATATGTTGTAAAATCCAAATACTCCCATGTTGTGCAGAATAAATGCAAAGGTTATAGACAAATAAATCCATGGCTTTAACCTGAAAGAATGATACATCAGCATAAGAATAGTTAACAAAACAAGCATAAAGATACTGTCATTAATATAATCACTCACACCAATGAATTTAGCAAGAACAATAAAAGATAAAAATACCACAAAGGATATCCAATATGCCCACCAAGGTCTTTTCATCACATTTCCACCAATAATAAGTCTGGATCTTCTAAATAATCAATAACTTTATTCATAAATTTTGCTGCTTCAGCACCATCCAATATTCTATGGTCAAAAGACAAAGTTAAATAGATGATTTTCCTTATTGCAACCTTGCCATCAATAACAGTGGCTTCATCCTTCATCCTCCCTAATCCAACAATTGCAGCCTCTGGATAATTAATAATGGGCGTGCCAAACATCCCGCCTAAGCTGCCATAATTAGTAATTGTAAATGTTCCACCTTTCATATCACTTAAATTTATGTTTTTATTCCTTGCTTTGTCTGCAAGGTCTGCTATCTCCTTTGCAATATCCAATATGCTTTTTTTATCAGCACTTTTAATCACAGGAACCATCAATCCATCTGAAGTGTCAACAGCAATCCCAATATTATAATATTTTCTCATAACTATCTCTTCATTTCCAAATTCATCGGATTCCAAAACAGAATTCAATGTTGGATGTTCTTTCAGTGCAGCAACAATAGCTTTGACTATAAATGGCAGATAAGTCAGCTTAATCCCCTCTTTCTCAGCTTTTTCTTTTTCAACACTCCTAATTTCAGATAGTTTTGTCAAATCAGCCCTGTCAATATGCGAAACATGGGGAATTTCTGTTGCACTTCTTGTCATGTTCCTTGCAATTGTTTTTCTTATGCCCTTCAGTGGAGCCCTTTCAACATAGCCATAATTATCATACTTTCGAACATGTTTTACATTTTTTTCAACTTCAGAAGTTCCTGAGCCACTGCTCACTCTGACGTCGCTTTCAGTTATCTGCCCATGTTTTCCAGTAGCGTTTAGCTTTGTCAAATCAGCACCAATTTCCTCTGCAAACTTTCTTACTTTGGGCATAGCCAAAACTTTTCCAACAATTTTGTCAGCCTTTTCAACAGAGCTTTCTTCTCTCTTATTGACTGCAGGTCTTATCTCTTCTCTAGCTTCCTTTATATTTTTATCAACATAATCTGCATCTTCAAGGTCACCTACAACACCCACAGAGCCCTTTTTAACAGTCTCAGCATCCCTTTTGACCACTCTGTCTTCAAGGTTTTTTTCTTCAGGAGCAGCTTCCCCTTTCTGTCCAATAACCACAAGAACATCACCAACATGGACTGTTTCGCCTTCATTAAAATTTAACTTCAGAACAATGCCATCAACTGGACTCGGAATTTGAACAACCGCCTTATCAGTTTCAATATCAGCTAAAGTATCATCCTCTTTAATATTATCGCCAACCTTAACTTTCCATTTTACGATTTCACCTTCGGTTATTCCTTCGCCTACATCCGGAAATTTAAATTCATAGGCCATTAAAATTCCACCACTTTTTTTATTGCATTAACAATCCTGTGTTCTTCAGGCAGGTAATGGTTCTCATTTTGAAAATATGGAAATACTGTGTCAAATCCTGTAACCCTTTCAACTGGTGCTTCTAATTCCAATAGCATATGGTCATTTATCCTTGCAATTATCTCTGCACCAACACCGCCGGTCCTTGGACCTTCATGCACAATTACGCATCTTCCAGTTTTTTTAACAGAATTAAATATTGTTTCATTATCCATTGGTTTTATTGTTCTTAAATCAATTAATTCACAGCTAACATTTTCTTTTTCAACTGCATCAATGGCTTTTTGTGCTTCCCTCAGCATCGCACCATATGCAATAATTGTAACATTATTTCCTTCTTTGACAACTTTAGCCTTGCCAATTGGAATTGTGTAATCATCTTCAGGAACTTCATTTTTAATTGCCCTGTAAACCCTCTTAGGCTCCATAAAAATTACAGGGTCATCATCTCTTATTGCACTAGTTAACAACCCCTTTGCATCATACGGATTTGAAGGGATAACAACTTTCAGCCCAGGAATATGCATAAACAAACTTTCCATGCTTTCGCTATGGTGCTCCAAAGCTCTTATCCCACCGCTGTAAGGCATTCTAATAACCAACGGACAATTAAATCTTCCTCTGGATCTATTTCTTATTCTTGAAGCATGTGACACAATTTGTTGAAAAGCAGGATAAACAAAACCACTGAACTGTATTTCTGCAACGGGTCTTAAACCTCTAACTGCCATTCCAATTGAAGTGCCAACAATACCATTCTCGCTTAATGGTGTATCATAAACCCTATCTTTTCCATATAATTTTTGCAATCCGGCAGTAACTCTAAACACACCGCCTTCTTTTCCAACATCTTCGCCTAATAATATAACATTCTTGTCCCTTTTCATCTCCTGCTTCAAAGCTAAGTTAATAGCATCAACCATATTAAGTTCTGCCAATTTTTGCCTCCTGAATGATTCCAGTTTTTTTCTTTAATTCCTCGACAGACATATTATTTATTTCTGTATAACCAAATTTATTTTTTATGGCAGATCTAACGGCAGAGTCAACTTCAATTGCACCAACACTTCTCCCTAAAAAATATTCAACAGAACACACTATAACCTCATCAGGTTTATATCCGCACGGATTAACCATCCAAAAATTTTCAACACCTCTTTCCTGAGCATAAAGAACAAATCCATGATGTGCTACCTTTCCAGAAATTCTAATTCCTTTTGACCCCATTTTTAGTGACTTGCCGTCCCTTTGAACCCAGATATCTTTCCTTTCCCTTCTGCTTGCATAGCTATTATCAGAGCCAATATTCAGACCAGCAACCCCAAGATTTTTCAAAGAATCAAACATAACTTGATATATTTTTGTTTTATAGCTTGCAAGATCTAATACCTTGCCAGTAATCTCAGAATGCAAAACTATTGGATAATAAACAAACTGACCAGGAGCAAGCACTGTAGCTCCACCCCCGCGCAATACCTGAGAAAATCCTGCACCATATCTGTGCATTAAATATTCAACAACATCATCATGTGTAAAACCATCACCATGGCTTTTTCTAACTTGACCAAGCAGCAGATCACTAAAAATATTATTTGCTTTGTCACTGCCAAAACTAACTTCCAATGGATGCTGCACTGCTAAGATTATATCATCAACTGCATCCTCCTTTCTCATTTTTACTAATTCTTCTTGTAGACTATATGTCTCCTGGTAAGACATCACTCCTAAGTCAATCCAGTTTGCAACCTTTTTTTCCAAACTCATTCACCCTCACCTTTAGAAGTTTTCATAGACTTCAAATAATTTAACTGATCTTTTAATTCATCCGGCATCTCTTTGTACATATACTTAAACATATCATCAATTCCCAACTTTGTAGATTCAGCCTTCTTTACCGCATCATCAACTTTCTGTTCAGCCCACTTCAAAACTTTTTCTTCATATTTCTTATTCCAGTATTTCTTCTTCAATAGATACTTTCTAAATCTTTCAATAGGATCATATTCCTTCCATTTCTTAACTTCCTTATCTTCCCTGTAAATTGTAGGATCATCTGCAGATGTATGCGGCCCCATTCTATAAGTAAAAGCCTCAATCAGCGTAGGACCATTACCTTTCCTTGCTTTTTCTAAGGCCTCCCTAGCAATAACATATAATCCTAAAACATCATTACCATCTACCTTAACACCATCAAAGCCATAAGCATAAGCCTTTTCTGCAATCGTATCGGTAGCAGTCTGATTCTTAACAGGTAAAGAAATAGCATACTGGTTATTTTGGCAGACTAAAACACAGGGAACATTAAAGACACCAGCAAAATTCATCGCCTCATGAAAATCACCTTCAGAAGTTGCACCATCGCCAAAGAACCCAACAGTACAATCTTTTTCTTTTTTAATTTTAGAAGCCCAAGCACTTCCAACAGCATGTAAAGCTTGACTTCCAACCGGAACAGACACAGTAAAATTATTTACATTTTCAGGCATCCTATTACCTTCTTCATTTCCCATAAAAACCATATAAAATAATTCAGGAGGCATCCCTCTCAGCATCATTGCCCCATGTTCCCTAAAAGACGGGAATAACCAATCTTCTTTTTTCATAGCTAATGCAATACCAACTTGTGCTTCCTGCCCAGAAGATTGTGCAAAAGTTCCCATTCTTCCACTTCTTTGTAATTTAATTGCTTTCTCATCAGCAACTCTTGTGAGAATCATGTACTCATAAAGTTTAAACAAATCTTCTTTTTTTAATTTAGGTTCTGCACTTTTATTAACAACCTTGCCATCTTTGTCCAAAACCCTAAATACTTTTCCGTTCCTTGGATCATTCTTTTCTATATAACTCATTTTTACCTCTTAGGATAACACCTGCTCACTCAATTTATCGTAGCTACAACCACCACAAATCAATTTCTTAGATTTTTTGTTAATTGAACTCCACAACATTCCCCATCATCATATTTTTTCAGCTCAGTCATATTTTTATCATCATGCCAAACTTCCAGTCTCCGAACAATAACTCCTTCCTTTTTCTCCAAATCATCTACCAAAGGATCCATCTCGTGACAATGGGTACATACTATATCAAAAAACATAGCTAAATCAGAATTTCCTGCCATTTTATCACCATCCTCAATGTTTTACTAATAAAATTTCAAGTATTTAAATGTTGTTTTAAATGAGCTATAGCTAACCATATGCGATATCACTACCAAATCCACCCCCACCATATATGGAGGTTTTGTCAACTAAATCACACTGCCAATTACCAACAAAAGACCTTGTCAAACCATCATAGCCACAATTACCACCGCTTCCAACATATTTAGCAATTTTAAAAACATTTCCGGCATATTCATCATCCGCATATGCAACATAAATCTTGCCATCATCTTTTCCAAAAGTTATAGCACCGCCAGTACGCCAATAAGGAATATCATTGCTGTCAATTATGTCACATTGCCAATTATTATTCGTTCCACAATTACCACCGCTTCCAACAAGTACAGCAATTTTAATATCAGCACTAGTAGAAGTTAGACCATTACCTGCAACATACATTATATATGGCTTGTCATCAATTTCAGTAGCAACATCAACTTGTGGATATGGAATAGATGCAGTTCTGTCTATACCACGTTCACATTGCCAATCATTATTCGTTCCACAATTACCACCGCTTCCAACATATTCAGCAAACTGCAATACAGTTTGATGGACAGAATCATCGTTCACTAAATAACCAATAAAAGGAGCTGATGAAACACCATAATATTCTGAAAAATGATTGGTCGCTGATCCAAAAAACCTTAGGCTTGTTCTGGTAAAATTGTCAACTAAATCACATTGCCAATCACCAACAAAAGACCTTGTCAAACCATCATAACCACAATTACCACTGCTTCCAACATGCGTTGCAAACATTAACATTGATGGCCAACCCACAAGACTATAACTAACTCCCGCATCTGACTGATCAGAATCACTTCCATCACTAGAACCAAAAGAACCAATAGCATCACATTGCCAATCACCAACATGAGATCCAGTCAATTTATCATAGCCACAATTACCACCGCTTCCAACATAAGAAGCATATTTCAAATTTTCATTATTAGCATCATAATAACTAATTTTAGGCACACCATTAGAAATAATTATAGAAGGATTATAACCTACATCATTTGAATTATTTGTCGTTCCGTTAATCCCCTCCACCCCATAATCAACAATATGACATTGCCAATCACCAACATGAGATCCAGTCAATTTATCATAACCACAATTACCACTGCTTCCAACATACGTTGCATACAGCAAATTAACATCTGGAGGTATACCACCATAATAAGCTACATGTGGAACACCCGTATCATCAACTGCAATGGAGGTATGATCTTCTATTTTTATCACAGAATCAACAATGGTAACATCCCATACACTGCTAATCTCATTCCATCTTGCATATCTCAATCCCTCAGCATAATAACTTGCATGTATTGTAGGTGACAGTTTTGGTTTACTTTCAGATAATTGACTAACTCTAAAATTATCACTAATATCTTTAATAAAAACTTGTTGTCCGGTCAATTGCTCATCAAGTCCCTCAGTGGCATAACTAAAAAGAGCCAATATCACAACAAATATAAAAAAATAAATAAATTTCACCATAAAAATTGTTATACTAAGATTATTATAAACATTTCTATCTCTTTCCAATATCCCATAATAAATTAAAATAATTCCTGTAACCGTCAGCTATCTCTTTCTCTTTAATAACCACTGCAAAAGGCCTTTCCTCACTCCAATGGATTATAGCGACATTATCACCATATATGTTCATTGCGGCTGGATTTTGAAATTCCTTTGGCAGATATCTTATCTGGGCATATTTGAAATTTCTTTTCTTCCTATAGTTTTCACCATATAATAATTTAACATGAATACTTTTTTGAACTCTCCTCTTATCAAACCAGTTAAAATAATATTTCATCATCGTCTGTGCCAGTGGAGATGCACCAATAATTAATATTTCACCGCCGGTTTTTATCTGATCCTCAAAAACATTTTTTAGTCCGTTTTTTCCTTTAAAAAAAACAGTGGTTTGTTTTTCCATTCCACCTAAATATTTTGTTTTTAATTTTGGTAGTATATTATCCAAAGCTTCTTGTTTCTCTTCAAGTAATTTTTTTAGCTTTTCAGGATCAACAGCCTCAAAGTATCTTACATTATTTTGTAGCATATAGCCTATCAAACCTTTCTCAGTTAGCCTTGCAACTGCATCATAAACAGATCTCCTGTGCACCCCTGACCTTTTAGCAATCATTCCAGCTGTACTCGGACCTAAATTAAGCAGTTCGAGATAAACTTTAGCCTCAACATTAGTCAATCCAAAAACTTCCAACGCTTTTTCCATGCAAACACTATCTCAAACAAGTATATAAATATTGAGGTAAACTATTACACCACATTTTTTATTTAATAACCCTTACTTAAGAATTCTAAGATATTGGAGGTACTAAAATGGTACAAAGAACAGAGCTTGAAACTACAATAAGAAGAATGGTAGCAAATGATATACTTTCTAAACCCCTTTCAAGCCTCGGGCAAAAAGCTGCGAGAAGAAGAGATAGCCTATCAAAAGAAGCAGAAAGACTCCTCAGAACAGGGGCAAGATTAGATCTAGAAAGGGCTTTTGTCAGGATGGAAAGAACATCTGAAGAAAAGGCAAGAACTATGAGAGAGGGTATTGAAGCATTTCAAGAGACTCACCCGAGATACGGAGCCATCCTAGAAGGCTTAATTAAAGAAAAAAGATTAAAAAATAACACGCAATTGGTTTATGGGATAGCCAATGGATTTAATTTAGGTCTTGAAGAGTATAGAGGTGTAATGAGAGATTTGGGCATGAGCACGCGCCAGGCAGATGCAATGTATACGCATCTATTGGATATTTCAGAACAGCTCGGTAAGGCAGGGGAATACGAAGAAAGGACTATCCTCCTTTAATTCTTTTAAAATCCAAAAAGATTTATAAACAACTAATCAGTCTTTCAGATAGTCACAAAATGAGCCTAAAAAACAAAATCAGAAATTTTCAGATATTTGGTTTGAGCAATTATCTGCCGAAAAAGACGCATAAAATAATGTTGATTATTATTCTCATTGGAATTTCATTCGTGGCAGGAAAAATCATTATTGACGATACTCCAACCACTACAGGTCTTGCTGTTGATGATGCTACCGAGGAATTAAACACAAAAGAGCTATTACCTGTAGAGAATACAAAAAGCATAGAAGATACAACAGATAAGCCAGATTATGAAGTGTATGATTACTATGAATATGGTGGAGAATGCTCCTATAATATAAAAAAAGCAGAAGATGATGTAAATGATATCATATCTTACATAGACAACAATGAGCAAAAGTACAAAGACCTTGAAAAAGAGTATAACGACTTAATATTAGAATATACTAAAAAGCTGGAAATCCTGAAAGAAAACTACGAGCCAAGAATCCAGAGCGCAAAAGAAGAAACTGAGATAAATCAAAAAGATTTAAATACTGCACAAGAGAGATTACAGGAGTTGCAGAAATCCTGCGCATTTTAAAAAGAGGCGTATAGAGAACGATGGGGGGACTCTAAAATGAGCCTTGAAAGAAAAGAAAATAAATTATACATAACACTTGGAATTATAGTATTGCTTACTCTGCTGTTAAGTGTATTTACGTGGGGCTATCTATCAACAGATGACTCAAAAATAAGCCAAATTGCAACACAAAATGTTGTTCAATCAGCAAACACACTTGGTGCAAGAGAAGTTGTAACAAAAGAGCTTCCAATATTGCCTCAGAGCATGAGAGAACAGTACAGAACAAGTCCGCCTGGAACAATCTTCAATAATTATGATATTCAGATTAATAACAGGTACAGCTATAGTTATCCTTCGTATAGGACAAAGTATTACCCAATGCATAGGAATGTAAGGCCCTATTATCCCAGATATTATCCATCACATGGATTTTCATATAAAAACAGTTTTGGAGATACTTATGTTTATCGTGAATGGTAGATATGTCTAAAAAAGTAACTCATCCTAAGATATCAGTATATCGGCTCAATTCTGGGTGGTGTGCCACTCTTTACTCTAAAGAAAACCCATTAAGTGCAACCTATAATGATGGAGGAATATCTTACTTAAGATGGATTTCTGAAAAGGCAGATATCATAAATAAAGATAAATCCCTCTACTTGGAGCAGATATTAACAACAGATACACCCCCAGATATGTGGGTAGCAAACCATCCAACATTTAAACAGATAACAGATTCCGAACTAAAGGATATTATAAAAAATATAAGGAGCTCTAACGGGAGGCTTCACACCATACTTCTTTATAGAATCAATAATGGTTTTGGAACGACATTAGAAAGAAGTGATGGTATTTCACTTTCATCGTTTGACGGTGCGGAAAAAATAAGCAAAGCATACACTGAAATGGTGCAAAGACAGATGTTATACTTGAGAAAAGAAGAGCCATACGCCACGGCAATAGATAAAATCAGTGCAGGCATACCAAAAAGAATCAAAAATAGAAAAGATGCAATGCCCCTTTCAGAAAGAATGGTTAAAAAAATTATCAAAAAAATAAAAGGAGCTGATAAAACAAAGAAGATATAAATAATAACAAACTGATAATCCCATATGAAAAAGGGTGAAAAAATAGTGATAGCACTTGGTGGCAACTCACTCATAAAAAAGGGGCAAAAACCAACAATTTCTAACCAATTCAAGAATACACAAAAAACATTAGAACAGCTCATTCCAATAATAAAAAATAATAAAGTTGTAATAACGCATGGCAACGGGTTTCAGGTTGGAAACATCCTTATACGTGTCGAAGAATCCCTTGGAAAGGCTTACTCTATCCCTTTGGAAATTTGTGTAGCAGAATCACAAGGAGAATTAGGATACATGATTGAACAGAATCTGCAAAATATCTTAAATGAGCAAAAAATAAAACGCCCCGTGGTAAGCATCCTTACACAAGTAATTGTAGACAAAAATGATAAAGCTTTCAAGAACCCAACAAAGCCAATAGGTCCGTTTTACACAAAATCACAAGCTGAAAGATTAAAGAAAGATGGTTTTAGTATAACAGAGCAAAAAGGAAGGGGCTACAGAAAAGTTGTTGCTTCTCCAATTCCAAAATATATTGACGATATTAAGATAATTGACACTTTGCTAAAAAATAATATAATTGTCATAGCTGCTGGTGGTGGTGGCGTTCCTGTGATAAAAGAAAAAAATAAGCTTAAAGGCGTCCACGGTGTAATTGACAAAGATCTAGCATCTGCATGTTTAGCAACATCAATAAATGCATCGGTGTTAATAATCCTTACTGGTGAACCATGTGCCTATCTAAACTACAAAAAATCAAATCAAAAACAGATAAGGAATTTGACAATAATCCAAGCTAAAAGATACCTAAAAGAAAATCATTTCCCTCCTGGATCCATGGGGCCAAAAATACAGTCGGCAATAAATTTTATTACTTCTGGTGGCAAAAAGGTAATAATAACTTCCTCAGGCAATCTAAAAAAAGCAATGAAGGGACAAGCCGGAACAACAATTACAGAATAATACACACCCAAAAGATACTTATATATATGGGAAAAACGGCGTAAAAGTATGCAAAAAAGGGTGGTGATAATGGGTGCAGCAGGCAGAGACTTCCATAACTTCTTGGTATATTTTAAAGACAACCCACAATACAATGTCATATGCTTCACAGCAGAGCAGATTCCCGGGATATCTGACAGAAAATTTCCTGCATCGTTGGCAGGGAAAAATTACAAGAAAGGAATTCCCATATATCCAGAATCACAGCTTTCAGGAATAATAAAAAAAAATAAGATAGATGAAGTATTTCTTTCATATTCTGATTTATCACACTTGGATGTTATGCATAAGGCATCCATAGTTCAAGCAGCAGGTGCAACATTTATTCTTTTAGGCACAAAAGATACGCAGATAGAATCAAAAGTTCCAATCATCTCTATAACTGCCGTAAGAACAGGGTGTGGAAAAAGCCAGACATCGAGAAAAGTTGCAGAAATCTTAAGAGATCAAAAATACAAAGTAGTTGCAATCAGGCATCCAATGCCATATGGAGACTTGAAAAAACAGGAAGTAGAAAGATTCTCAACATATGAAGACATGATAAATAATAAATGCACAATTGAAGAAAGAGAAGAGTATGACCCGTGGGTGCAGCTAGGCATTCCAGTTTATGCAGGTGTAGACTATAAAAAAATATTAATGAAGGCAGAAAAAGAAGCAGACATAATCATTTGGGATGGTGGCAACAATGACTTTTCATTTTACAAACCAGATATAAGCATAGTTGTGACTGATCCTCACAGGGTCGGACATGAATTATTATATTATCCTGGAGAAACAAATTTTAGGTCTGCAGACGTTATAGTCATAAACAAAGTAGATTCCGCACCTAAAGAAAAAGTAAAAAAACTAAGGGAGAATATAAGATTGTACAATCCAAAGGCAAAAGTAATAACAGCTGCATCAGAACTGATAATCACCACACCCAAACCATTGAAAAACAAAAAAGTATTAATTGTTGGAGATGGACCAACACTAACTCATGGCGGGATGTCATTCGGAGCAGGAACAATAGCAGCAAAAAGATACAAAGCAAAAATGTTAAGTCCATATAAGTTTGCAATAGGGACAATAAAAGATACTTATGAAAAATATCCTCATTTAAAAAAGAGTTATGAGCTTCCAGCAATGGGATATAGCCGAAAACAAAATATGGATTTGCAAAACACAATTAACAAATCAAATGCAGACATAATCATTGACGGAACACCTGTTAACCTGAAAAAGCAGATAAAACTAAAAAAGGAATTTGTAGAAGTAGATTACATATTAAAAGAAATAGGAAGACCAAATTTAAAAGACATATTAAAATCAATAAAGAAAAAATGAAACACTTAATATCTATAGCAGACATGACGCCAAAAGAATTCAGATATCTTATTGATAAGGCTATTGAAATAAAGGCAAGACCAAAGACATATGCCCAGAAGTTATATGAAAAAACACTCCTTATGATGTTTGAAGCCCCGTCATTAAGAACAAGAGTCTCGTTCGAAGTGGCCATGACACAGCTTCACGGACACGCTATAAACTACTATATGGAGCATTCTCCATGGGGATTAGGCAAGGAATCAATGGAAGATGTTGCCAAAACAATAAGCCAGTATTGTGATATTGCCGCAGCACGAATATATTCGCATCAGGAATTAAAGAAGTTATCAAGAGAGTCATCAATACCAGTAATTAACATGATGACCAACAACGGGCATCCAAGCCAAATTCTCGGGGATTTTTTAACAATAAAGGAAAAATTAAACAAGCTGGAAAACTTAAAGATTGTATACTTAGGGGATGCAAAAAATAATGTAACATACTCCCTGATGAGAGCATGTGCATTAACAAAGAACAATTTTATAATAGCATGCCCTGCAAATAAAGAATACCGTCCTGAAAAATATGTAATTGATGAAACAAAAAAGTTATCAAAGAAGTACAAGGGGGAAATTTCAATAACATCAAACCCTCTAAAAGCAGCAAAGGATGCCGATATAATTTACACAGATTCTTGGATGTCTTATCGCATACCAAAATCACAAAAACAGAAGAGACTAAAGGATCTTAAGAATTTTCAGGTAAACAAAAAACTATTTTCAGTAGCAAAAAAATCAGCATTATTCATGCATTGTCTGCCTGCAACGAGGGGAAATGAAGTAAGTAAAGAAATAATAGACGGAAAAATGTCTATTGTATTCCCACAGGCTCAAAATAGGCTACATATACAAAAAGCAATACTTCTAACCCTTTTGGGAAGATAAATGGCAGATAAAAAAGCTATAACTTATGCAAGAGAACTTCTAAAGAGGGGATACACAAAAGATGCAGCAAGAGATATTCTCTTTTCAAAAGGTATGAATGAGTCTGAAGCAAATATAATTATTAGAAAAGCCTCAAAACCAGAGAAGAACATAAATATCTCCCATCTGCTCCTGATAGCAATTGCATTGATAATTATGCTGATTCCCATCATGTTTATATTAACCAAGGGTGCAGTGGTCACAGAACCAGAAAACAGCAGCATAAATTCCGTACCGGCCAATTACCAAAAAACAGTAGAAAATTACAAATGTTCGATAAATGAAGACTGTTTTTATGATGAGGTGTGCATTAATCAGCAATGCGTTAGAATATCCTGTAATGCTTGTGAATATCTTGTTGACCATTCATGCGTACCAATGACATGCGATGACAGCAACGCCTGCACAGATGATTCATGTTCAGGAGGAATATGCTCAAACAATATAATAGAAAACTGCACAAAGATTGAAAGCAATATTACATATGAATGTTTCTCAGATTTTGATTGTTCAGATGGCAATCTCTCAACATTAGACTTATGCAAGTCTCCAGAAGAAAACCAATCAAAAATATGTTTTAATATAATACCTGAATGTTCTAATAATGATGACTTCTGTCCTGAAAACTGTACATCCTCAAATGACAATGATTGTTCTGGTACATGCGGAAATAATATAACGGAATCGCCAGAAACATGTGATGGAGACTGTCCTGTTAAAATAGAAGACTGTGATGACAGCAACGCCTGCACCATGGATACCATAATTGGTGTATCTGCATCTTGTAATTCACAGTGCATCAACACCGAGATAACAACATGCACAAATGATGATAATTGCTGTGCAATAGGATGCAATTTCACAGTAGATAACGATTGTCCGCCTTCCTACACAACCATATCGACAGGCAGTTTTGCATCAGTACAAAGAGCAACACAGGGAGAGGTAAAGATATATCATTATGAAGACAACACATATGTTTTAGAATTTGGACAATTATTCTCAATATCAGATACGACACTGAGTCAGTCTCTAAAAGTCTATCTGGCAAAAAAACCAGTAATAGGCTCAAAAACTGATTTGGATTATGGTAACTTTGCCCTTGGACAGCTGAAATCACTAAGCGGGAAGCAGGAATATGTAATATCCCCTTACGTAGAAGATATAAGCGCATATAACAGCATAGCAATATATCATGAAACATATCAGGGAGTATTTGCATATGCAACAATAAGCTAAGATGAAAAAATTCATAATAACAATAATCCTTGTATTGCTGATAACATCGTGTGTTGCGGAAAAAGAAGCTGGAAAAATTATCAAAAAGAAAGTTTCACTGACAACACCAGATAATGTAAAGATTTTTGGTGACTTTTATCCTGGACCATCAATAAAGGGTATAATTCTTCTTCCAATGTTCAACAGCAGCAGAGAATCATGGAATGAAATCATAAAAGATTTACAAAAAGAAAAATATAACATACTTGCAATAGATCCGCGCGGACATGGTGAGAGCACATATAATCTAAGTGAGCCAAATGAAATGGTCATTGACACTAAAACAGCATTTGAATATTTAATAGCCAACAACATAGAGCAGATATCAATAATAGGTGCATCAATAGGTGCAAACACTGCATTAAATTTTGCAATAGACGAACCAAGAATCCAGAGCATAATTCTTATATCACCTGGACTGGATTACCAAGGTGTTTTAACCTCTTCAACAATTAGAGATTATAACAAGCCTCTACTGATTATAGCAGGTAAAAAAGATGTATATGCATGGGAATCATCACGAACATTATTCAACTCATCTCCAAGCAGAGTAAGATTGCAGGGCTATGAGACAGATGCACACGGTACAAATATTCTAAAGGAAATTCCAGAATCAAAGCAGTTCATAATAAACTGGTTAAAAACAAATTAGCCCTGTTCCATTTATATAATTTTAATTCTTAAATCAATTATCCAAATATCCTGACTTATCAGCCTCATACAACAATCCCTGCATTAATCCACTTCCAGGATTACCATATGAGCTGGATGCAGCCTGAGTCATATACCACATCAGTCCCTTTTCCAGCCATGCATCATCACCAGTACGTTCATATGCCCAAAGGAATGGCAAAGCAATCACATCATAATCGGGGAGATAAGGATCAGGATTATCTATTGCAAAGCAGTATGCATAATAAGATTTGGAATTTCCAGGATTGTTATAATCAAACCATACCGGATCATCCATATTGTCTATGTTTAGATATTTAGCAAGATCTTGAACCCTTGTACCAGTATCATCTTTCAATTGGCTTGCAGGTAAGGCAACTTCAGCAGCTTTAAGTGCACTAGCTAATTCTGCAACCTGCCATGGTCTGTTGTAATCCTGAACTGTTCCAGATATGCCACATGAATTTGCATAATTTTGTCCGTCAAAATATCCACAGGAAGGCACTGTAGCTTTGTCAACATGCTGGTCTACAGCACTTTGAACTTCCATCTCTTCAATATCATAATCTTCACCAGGATCGCACAACCATCCAGGTGTAAGCTGGCTCCACCACCTGCCGTCATAGGTAGTCCAGTTATATACAGTTCTTGAACTAATCATAGCCGGAAGTCTCTGTTGCATATGCTGCAAATCATTTGGATTTCCATATTCTAAATAACCATAAGCTAAAGATCTTAACAAACGGGCAAATCCTCTCAAATAACGACCATTCCAATAATCCTGTGCCTTGTTCCACTCCATTCCTTCAATAAAGCTCTCTTGTAATCTGTCTTCACCCAATAACTGTGCAACCTGATTTATAATTTGTATTTGGAAATGTCCTGGCTCTAAATTTTGGCTGTGAGACCCCCCATGTGGATTCTGTGCGTTAGTTCCATAACCTGAGTCTCCATAGTTTAAACCATCATTATGAACAACTCCTGTATCAGACCAGAACTCTGCAACATTCTGATAATTAAGCAACACTCCACCAGGGAATTGCCCTTCAGCTCCAGCTCTAAGCGCCATCAAAGGATAATTAAATGAATGTGAATTAGTAACACCTCCATATCCAGGCTGATTATTCCATATCTGCAATATTGGTTTAAACCATGCATTATCAATCAATATATCATAATTGGCAACTTGCCCTAACTTATCAGATATTTTTGCATCAACGGCGCGCTGCTCATCAACGGTTATCGGTGTAATCAGTGGGTAGAATGTATTTGGCATCAAAATACTTCCATCATTACCTGCAAAGCCACCAGTTTTTCTATAATAATCATAATCGCTTGCAAAACAGAATGGATAAAACTGTTTTGACTTTAATCTTTCTATCATGTCATTGTGCGCATTTATCATTGACCCAACTTCCCCTATCTTCCCAAGATGCATTGCAAACATCTTTGTCTTGTGTGCTGCATATTCAAGATGGAATTCTTTAGCAACACTTGGAGTTTCGTCCGCATAAAACTGGAATCTCACATCACCAAAACCAGTTGCTTTTAAGCCAACAGGCCAGTTATTACCGGGAGCATCTTTTGCTGATATTGCAAGATAAATATCTGAAGATGCTGGTGAATAAACTGCAGTAAAATAGCGTGGATAAACACCCTCATTTTGTGTGTCCTGCAATACAGTTCCGCCCTTTAAAACCCTATATCCGCGATAATTATTAATGTATGGAACCCATCCATGCCCAGCTTCTGCATTATTAGTAACGTTGCCATAATGTGCAGACCCTGCATCATTTAATCCTAAATCTATGATGATTGGATTAGCCTCATTATTTGCATTTGAAAATGAAGCCTGTCCACTATTGCCTTCCACACCAACAACAAACTCTGCATACTCAAATTCACGGTTAAAATTAAGTGTGTTAACATCATTCTCATATGTAACATCAACGTCTATGTCAGCAGAACCCTTAACAAATGTTATGCTTGTGGAATAGTCCATATAATGGTCTGATCCATCGGTCAAAGGCCCATCCACAGTAATCTTACAGCTAACTGGACCATTGCGGGTTACTTCAACATTCCCGTGCTCAGAACTGTAAACTTTTCCAGATGGTCTATCTTTGACAACAACACCAGCCCTTGCAAGTTTAGTAGAATCAATAACTTTCGTCAAAGAACCACCAGGATTTATCAAAGAAGCTTCCTCTATTCCATTTGAAAAGTCCTTATTTATTCTGGCTTTTATCTTTCCAGTATCAATTTCTATTGCACTGCCAACATCATTACATAGATAATTGCCAGTAGAAGCCCCATCACCACCCCTCATAAGAGTAAATTCGTCTTCTCTTTGTGTTCCATCCAAATCAGCCAAAGTTTCAACTAAAACCCATCTAGCATATTCTTGCCCTTCATTTCCAGAGAAATATTCACCAGCATACTCTGGATTATATCCAGGCCAAGAACTTGTAGTTGTTATCTGGTAAGGATAATTGCTATTGCTTTCAAGAGTCATAGAAGCATGACCTTGTCCGTTAGTTGTAATCAAACTTGGCTGTGCGATTGGCATGCCACACTTCACATATTCTCCTGGATCTGGCGAGGCAAAATCAGTAACAGGTAAACCATAATACCTTGCAGGAACAGCACGTGCAAGAGTCATGTCAACAGGCAGTCCAATTTCAAATCCAAAGTCATCACTGTTTCCAGTAAGCACATTAAATTCAAACGCATCAGAAACATAAGTTTTTTCATTAATCACATTATACATAAAAGCCTGAACACCCATGATGTCATTAACAGACCTGTCAGTATGAACTTCCACAGTTTCAGAATCAATGTAATCAAATGGAATAACCTGCAGTTCTTCTTCTCCAGGAACCATTAGTACCAATACAGAATATGGAATTCTCTCAACTACCCTCGGGGGATAAAAATTCTCCCCATTGAACAGCACAGTATAGGTTCCATCAGGATTTGGTGTCATAGCATTAAAATCAACAGGGTCAGGCGATACTGCCAGCAATTTCGGTCTATTGTTTTCCTCCAGTCCAAAAACCTGCAAAAATAATGTATTTGAACATGCAACATCTCCATTTAAATAATTACAAACTTTTACAGCAAATATTGAAGAGCTAAATGGAGTTAAATTATAAGTAAGCACATCATTCTCAGTGGAATCATCAAAATCCAGCAAAACTATGCTGTCACTCCATCTAACAGTCCAACTGCCTGGTTCACCATATTCCAGGACATTCCCAACAATAAAGCTAAATTCACCGCTTCCGGAAACATACCTTGGATTAACATTGCTAACATACAACGATAAAGAACAGGTATCATCTTCAGAGTCTCCGATACACTCCTCAAAATTTAATGGATTGTGATTAAATCCGATTAACTTTGGATCCTGCACTGGAGAGAACCCAATTTTTCTGAACCATCCCTTAAGCATATTTATTACAGGACCACTATCAGCAGAGTTATCCATTGTTTTTATAACGCTTCTTGGCACTTCAATATTTTTCTGCTCTCTTTTTTCTCTTTCATCATTAACTAACTCTTTTGTATTTTCTATGGCTTTCTTTCTGCCTTGAAGATTTATTGCCTGTTGTACAGCCTTATCCTGATCTTCTTTCGTCTCCTTAAGCACCCCAATAGTCACAGAATCATCTCTCTTTCCGCTAATAATCCCACTTGTCCATTTTATTATCCTTTCACCAACAGCCCCAACAGCCCCCATACCACCAGATGGAGTTTCTTTGCCATCAATCTCATTTTCGAGTGGATCTACAATGGTGTCTATCAAATTATCTGTTTGCTCTTTAATAGCATCAATCTCATCGCTAAGAGTTTCATCATTGATAGTATCAGCATTGGGAATCTCATCTTCCTTAACATCCCCAATCTTGCCCTGTGCACTAACCAAAAACACAGATAACACTAAAAGAAACAAAAAACTAATAGTCAGATAACTATTACCACCTCTTTTCATATGATTTATAAACAACAAACTCCTTAAAAACATTTCTATTTAAAAGCATTAAAACAAGTAATTACATGTTGCCAGATTTTTTTAAAATTTCCACTCACCTGCACAGTCTTTACACTTTAAAACATTAAGTCTTGCGAATCTTCTAAGAATCTTATTGCATATTTTTTCTGATAAAATCTACAACATATAAAATTCAAAAAAACAAAGAGAAGAAAGCTTTATGCTTTCTTAACCAACTCTATGCACATACCAGCTGCCACTGTTGCACCAGCATCACGGATGGCAAACTTAGACATCTGTGGTATTTCGCTGAATTTTTCAATAACAACAGGTTTTGTTGGTTTAATCTGTACAACTGCAGCATCACCAGTCTTTAGTGTGTCTGGTTTTTCTTTTATCACTGCACCTGTTGCAGGATCCAACTGCTGCTTCAGCTCACTAAACTGACAAGCAACCTGCGAAGTATGTATGTGGAATACAGGAGTATATCCCTGTGTAAGCACCGTTGGATGATTTAATATCATGATTCTTGCAGTAAACTCAGTTGCAACAACTGGTGGATTAGCTGCATCACCTAAAACATCACCGCGTGCTATATCTTTTTTACCGACTCCACGAACATTAAAGCCGACATTATCTCCAGGAATTGCTTCCTGTATTTGTTCATGATGCATTTCAATACTCTTAACCTCTCCAGGAACGCCCTTGCCTTCCCTTCCAGGAACAAATACAATCTTTTGTCCAACTTTCATCTTACCAGTTTCAACACGACCAACCGGAACCAAACCAATGCCAGATATATTATACACATCCTGAATTGGCAGTCTTAATGGAAGATCCACTGGCTTTTCAGGCTCATCAAAAAGGTCAATCTGTTCATTGACTGTAGGACCTGTGTACCATGGCATGTTCTCTGATTTTTTAAAAACATTATCACCTTCAAATGCGCTTGCAGGTATGAAAGGCACTTTCTCAGGCTTGTAACCAGCTGTCTGGATTAATTTAGTTACTCCTTCCTTCACTTCCTTGAATTTTGCTTCATTATATTTCACTGCATCCATCTTATTTACTAATATACATAACTGAGTTACACCAAGTGTTTTTAGCAACCATAAGTGCTCCCTTGTCTGTGGTTGCACACCGTCTGTGGCTGCAACAACCAAGAATGCTACATCAGCTTGTGAAGAGCCTGTAATCATATTTTTAACAAAGTCTTTGTGTCCAGGAGCATCAATTATTGTCGCTTCATATTTTTGACCCATATACCTTTTATAAGAAAGATCTATTGTGACTCCTCTTTCCTGCTCTTCTTTTAGATTATCCATGACAAAAGCGAATTCAAATCCTGCTTTTCCCAGCTCTTTAGCCTTTTCTTTTAATTTTCTCATTGCCTGTTCATCAACATTGCCTGAATCATACATGAGCCTCCCTACAGTAGTAGATTTGCCATGATCAACATGACCTACGAATATTACGTTTAAATGCGGTTTTTCCTTTGCCATTTGTATATACACTCCAATTTATTGAGTAGGTTATGTCTACTAAAATATGATTTATAAATGTTGTGGTGATGTTTTGGTGTTGTAATATTCTATTGAATGCATCTTGATTGGTTTTTCAGAACGTGGTTACAAACCTTTTTAAAGAAATATTAAGTTATAAATCATAGATGTCCAATAGAAAGAGGTGTGACAGGAATGGCCAGATTGCTGTTGAGCATTTGGTTTTGACTGGATTAATTTTAGTTGCATTGATACCGCTTACATATTATATAACACAAAATCAGTCCAAAACTCCTTATCTTTCTGATGCAATGGAAACATTAGATACTGCTGTTGAAGCTCTGAGCAATTTAGGCTCCGGCAGTACGGATACAAGAGTTGTGAGAGTTGCAAAAAATATAGTAAGTGCTGAATTTACAAACTGTGTAAGTCCTGGTGTTGGATGCAATGCTATTAAAGTTACATATGGTGATGGAACTTTTGATATTTTTTACATGGATTATTTTGTCGATGGAAGCTTGAATTTTTTGCTTGTTCCAGGAACACATTATGTTACACTATTTAATGATGGTGGAAATAATGAAATTGTTTTCCGAGAATGCGGCGATGGAATTGTAAACGGCGGTGAGCAATGTGAACCCTGTCAAAATGATGGGGATTGTGATAGTGGGTCTTGTGTCAATAGAGATCCCCTTACAGGTTGGGGAACATGCACTATTGCAGGAGTTAGCCCGTGCAGTCAAAATTGTATTTTACCTGGTGAAGAATTTGCATGTTTCTGTTCCTGCAGTTCTGATAATGATTGTGGTTATGGTGTTTGTTTGGATGATGGTGCATGTGGCGGATGTGAGTCTGATGCTGATTGTGTTGGTGGTACAGTTGGAGCTACTTATTGTTCTGGTGGAACTTGTGTTTCATGTGATCAGGATGAAGATGGTGGGGATCATGTTACTGGTTGGCCACATAATGAGTACGGACCGCATAGTGTAAATTGCGAACAACCGACAGATTGCAATGATTATAATAATGAAGTAAACTTTGGCGGAAGCGAAAATACAGCTATTACTTGTGATGATGAAATTGATAACGATTGTGATGGTCTGATTGATTGTGATGATCCTGATTGCAGTGGTCATTGTGGGGGTGTTGCAACATGCGGCGATGGAAATCTTGATGATGGAGAAGACTGTGATGATGGATGTATTGGGCCAAATAATCCTCCCGGATGCGACGCCACACCTTTGAATAATTTTGATGGTTGCAACTCTTACTGCCAAATTGAAAGCTGTAGTCTTCCCACTGATGGTTCTACTCCTGATGGCTCTGTATTAATACATAAATTTTCAAATGATAACAGTCATGTTTCAGAATTTAATAGCGATCCCCAAACGGGATACTGCATCAGATTAAGTGAAAATCTGACAGATGAAACTGCTAACAGACAATGCAATGTAGCAAATCCCAATACCGTTATGTATGCATTAAATCCTCAGGGAAATTCACATATTTATCCTCCGGATCAGGATCCACCTGGCTCTTTTGCTGAAATATGCTATGGAAATTTAGTGTGTGCTTCTGCTCCTGCTGAAACTTGTGCGTCCGCGCTTGGTCCTGGTTACGAATGTGTTGCTTCATTTGCTGGAAGTGCCGGTTCACAGTTTAATGCACATGTTGGACTCTGTGGAGCTACAGGACATAATTATGATATCTGTTGCAAGAAACCATAATTAAATAGGAAATGTTTAAATATAACAAGAAAGGTTTAATTTAACAAGAGAGGTAAGATGAAAAGAGGGTTAGTATTTTTGGTGCTGGTTTTTTTAGTTAGTGTTGGATTAGTTTATGCTGTTCCTATCCCTGGTCACGCAGGAATTGAAATCTGCGATAATAATTTATGTGTCAGTCCACCGGGCTATTCTGGGAAAGTTGGGATTGGCACACAAACCCCAGCTGTTAAGCTAGATGTTAATGGTTATGTAAAAGGAACCCAGTTATGCATTGGTTCTGACTGCAAAAATGCATGGCCTGCTCCAGGTTTATGGAGTACTAATGCAAATGGAATCGATTACAACAATGGTAATGTTGGAATTGGCATTGCTATTCCCACTGTAAAATTAGATGTTGCTGGTAATATTAAAGGAACTATTGTTGAAGGTGGTACTGTGAAGGGCACTAATGAGTTATGTATTGGTTCTGATTGTAGAGGTGTATGGCCTGCTGCAGGTGGTAGTGTATGGGATCAGAACGGTGCTAAGATTTATTATGATACTCTTAATGGTAAGGTCGGAATCGGCACTTCAGATCCTGCATCTGAGCTGGATGTCAAGGGCAATGTTAGAATTAAATATATCGCTGGCAGTCAAGGAATGGCTCTAGAAGATTCTGCTGGAATATCTACATTAAGATTTGATTCAGACAAATTTAGAATTTATGAAGGCAAAGGTGGAATTGGAAATGAAAATGAACTGTTGAGTATTAATGCTGATACTAAAAAAGTTACTGCAACTGGTGATGTTTGTACAACTGGTGTGAATGGAGTATGGATTAATGAGCTTTGCCTTAGCAAAGGAATTGATGTTGCAGTTGATGGAGCCTATCCAAGAGAATCTTGTGAACCTGCTAGCTGTGTTGCAGAAGATCAAAGTGCTGCTTCCGGTATTTTAAAAAAAGATTGTGATGATGGCATGATTCCAATTACTTGTGGTGGTGATGCTCGTGCTACTGGCGGTACTGGAAGTGATAAAAGGCTTAAAAGATTTTCTATTGAACCGTTTTATGGTACTGGTGCTGGAGCTAAATCTGGATGCAAAATAGAGTGGATTTCTAGTGCTACTGGTGGTACACCTTCTACAGAAGCTGTTGTAAAAGCTTACTGTGTTAAGGCAAATCTTCAATAATTGCGGTAGATGTTGAAATTGTTTTATTGATGAAACCGAATGTGTTGAAACCACCAAATAGAATGGAGGTTAAATTTTATTCAGGAATATTCTTTTGATTTTGTTAGGGAAGGTATTTTTCACTATCTTCCTTGTGCCTTGTTTTTAGGTTATTGCATAACCTAATGATGCCAGAAACAGGTATCAGGATTAATTTAATATTTTTTGGATGATTTAAGCGAAGCTAAAGGTATTACTTTAGTTGTTTTGCGGAGATACTACAGAGATACTGGATGAATAGAAATATTTAAATATGAAGTTAGTTGTTTATAAACAGGTAAAGATGGTGAAGAAAGTGGTACGGCATAATACTCGTTTTAATATCATGGTGATTCTTCTTTTGTTAGCACTGCTGTTTGATATGGGCATTTTTAGTTATGGACTTACTGGACAGCAAACTGCTATTATAAAAACTACAATGAAAACTACAGTCAACCAAGTTGTGGAAGATGGAAATTCTCCTGTACATCCACCAATAACCAATATAGCTTCCAAAAACCAATTTGGGACTACGGAGGGTTTTTCTAATGAACCTTTGACAAACATCGATTTTGAAGATGAACCAGTTGAAATGGGCTTTTATGCTCATTTTAATTCTCAGGATAATTCTTGTGGACCAAGAGTTCTTTCTGAATTGAACAAGATTCCTGGAGTGGTAATAGATGATGGAATACTTGTATATGAGGATGATGAAGTATCCTTACCTGTTAAGGTTGATGATTATGAAGGGAGTGATTATTTTTTTAGTGATGGGTTTATTAGTTTTGAAGCACCTTTTAATTCTGAAGAAGAAATGGAAATTATATTATTTGAGATTTATAAAAATGTTTATCCTTGTATGATTGATGAAACTATTTTGGAAATTTTTGATGGGATAACCCCCTCACTTGGAACAGATTATCCTGAGGGTACTTTACAGGAAGATTTTTTTGAAGATGATGAAGAGGGTCCAACTTTTGATGAGCCTAATGAAGATTATAGTTGGAACTTTCAACTTTTTGAGAGTGTTCCATTGATTGAGGCAGATATTTTTAATGGTGGGTTGTATACTTTTGATACGGATGCAGTTATTTGTGTTATTGACTCTAAGATTCCAGCAGGAAGTAATGCTGAGTCTATTCTTGCCACTAATCTTTTGACATATACTAGTAATGGTAATGCCAAAGTTTACGCTTATGATGCAAAAAAGAAAAAAGAAGGAAATATTAATAAGATATTGACAACTGAGAGTTCGTCCCATGGGCAGGTGATGGTTGAGACGATAAATAGTATTTCTCCAAATGCATTTTATATGTATGCTGCTGTTGAAGATAAACCAACTAAGAAGGCATTTAAGAATGCTGTTGATTGGTGTTTAGGTGGAAGTGATAAACGTAGAGGTCCTACCCCAGATGTAATTCTCAGTGGTGTTAGTGCAGTTGCTTTTAATAAGAACAAAATGGTAGATCGTTTCTATCTTGTTACTAATCATCTTGATGCTATTAGCTCTGGAAATAAGAAAGGATGGAAAAGTGTAAAAGCTGTATGGAAAAAATTGAAGAAAGGGTTGGAAAGAACTAACCAATGGGATAGCCCTCAAACTACACCTTTTGTTATGGGGGTGGGTAATTCATTTGGTGTTGGGGAAGCTAGTGTGGAAACTGTTCCAATTTTACAAGATGGTGTTCAAAGACTTGCTGCCTTAGATCATGTGTTTGGTGTTGGTTCTGGTTACGATGAAACGTTTAGTTATCCAACTGTGACATGGAATGGAGAGTTAGCTGATGGCTCTAGTATTTATTGTGGAGATGGACCTGAGATAGGATGTAGTATCAGTGGTACTTGCGTTCCTGGGATTTCCGAGAGAGATATAATGTGTTACAGTGCTTGTTATCATACTTCCACAAAGAACAATATGATAGATATAATTGCTCCAGGACATGACATTGTAACTCCATGTGGGGATGCATTTAGTTGTGGAACTGACTGTTGTACTGATACAAATTATGGTGCTGGAACATCTTTTGCTGCAACCCATGTTGCTGCTTCAATACTTTTGATGAAGTCTACAGGTGTGCCTTTTACTGTTGATGATATGCATACTATCTTTGAAAATTCTGCTGATCCAGTTGGTAGTACATCACACAATCCTTCTACAGATGTTGTTCCTGCTGGATGTTATGGCTATGGGTTTATTAACACTAAAAAAGCTGTTGGGGAACTGGTTAATCCTAGTCCCTGAACCACTTATTTGTGTGTTATTTAATAGTAGTAAAACTTATATACTAGAGTATATACTATTTTAGCAGACCTTTTAGTAGGTTAGGGGTTAAAAAAATGAATATATCAAAAAAATATGTTTATATGGTCAGTGCAATAATTGTGCTTTTGCTAAGTTTGGTGATTGTGCAAGGAAAATCAAATGTAAACCACTGGACAGGAGATCTTCCTGTGAGGAAGTGTAATCCTGTTGACTGTACAACTGAAACAGTAAAAGATGGCAATATTGAAGTTTATTGTGACTCTGGCATGATTCCAATTTCTTGTGGCTACCACATAGAAGATGATTATGGCAATAAAAAGGCAATAACCATGCAAGAAGTTCATCCATCTTATGGGTATTTAACACATCAGAATGGTTGTGAATTGAATTGGAAAGTTCCAAGCAATCATAACAAAGCAAATGTAAGAGTTGAAGCTTATTGTGTTCCTTGGTTGCAAACTGAAGAATAAACATAAAATTATTAATTGAGAGGTAAATCCTCTCTTTATTTTATTTATATTACGGCACTGTTGAAAATCTAGATTTTAATAATTCCATGGATTCCTAAAATTAGAAAAAAACAGGGGTTTGGTGCTATATTCAAAACTCAGAATCGTACATTTCAGAGACTTTCAACAGCACCTTATATTACATAATTTATTAAAAGATCTAAAATTAATTCCTACACTCTAAAAACAACAATCAATCATCCTGTCCTTCTTCTTTCAAATCTTCAGCTTTCAAACCTTTGCGTTCTCTAATGCTATTAATCACTTTATCCTGTAACTCTCTTGGCAATTTCTCATAATCCTGATCTATCAGGAAAAAGTTACCACGCCCAGAAGTCATTGAACGTATCTCATTGCTTAATCCAAACATTTCAGCAACAGGAAGCTTAGCCTTGATTATAATCTGGTCGCCTTCCTGATCCATCTCCAACAATTGTCCACGCTTGTTTGATATCAACCCCGACATGTCACCCATGTTTGAATGTGGAGCATCAATTTGAATAATCTGCATTGGCTCAAAAATAACAGCACCTGCCTGTGCCATTGCACCTTTTATTGCAGCCCTTACAGCTGGTAATACCTGAGCCGGTCCTCTGTGAATTGCATCTTCATGCAGTTTTGTATCTGTCAAAGTAACTTTCATATTAATTCCTGGCTCTTTTGCCATTGGTCCCTGTTTCATGACCTGTTCAAAACCTTCATTCACTAATTCCTGAACTTCCCCTATATGAACAATACCCCTTGTGCCATCAACCAAAACATTTCCATTGCAGATATCCCTTATTTTTTTTCCTTCCTTAACAGAAATACCAATTGATTCTAACTTGTCATATAGAGCCTTATCATTTTTCTTTAATCTTCCTTCAGGAATTAATCCTTCCTTAATTGCTTTTGCTAAGCTTTCTTCCAAGGGCTCAACCTTAATATAAAATTTATTATGTTTATTCGGTGATTTTCCCTCTACTTCTGGAGACCCTTTTGAAATTGATTCTCTATAAATTACAATTGGCGGTGATGTTTTAACATTAACACCTTTTTCATCCCTTATGCGATTTTCTGTGACTTCTAAATGCAGTTCGCCCATTCCATGAATCAAATTCTCCCCTGTTTTTTCATTGATTTCAACTTTTATCGACGGGTCTTCCTTTGACATTTTTCTCAATGCTTCTATTAATTTAGGCAAGTCTGATGATTTTTCTGCTTCTATTGATTTTGTTACAACAGGTTCAAAAATGTGTTTTATTGATTCAAAAGGTTCTATTGGATTCTTTGAAACTGTCTCGCCAGAAAATATTCCTTTCAGCCCAGAAATTCCAACTATGTTTCCTGCAATAACTTCCTCCATCTGAAGTCTCTGCGCACCCTTGTAAATGCTTACCTGTTGAATTCTCACGTGCTTCTTGACTCCGTTGAGATATACTTCATCTCCAGGCTTAAATGCACCAGAAAACATTCTTCCTGCAGCAACTTCTCCCATATGAGGATCTATCACAATTTTAGTGCATACAAAAGTTGGTTCTCCCTCTGGATCACAGCTGAGGATTGCCTTGCCTTCTGGAGATTCTATATCTCCATGCCATATGTTTGGTATCCTATAATTTTGTGCTGTAATTGGATTTGGCAAATGCTTAACAACCGCACTAAGAACCACCTGATGCAATGGTGCTTTTTTTGCAAGTTCCTTGTATTTTAAATCATTGCTTGGATCTGAATAGTGCTCTATTATATCTCTAAATGAAATTTTCTTTTCCTGCATATAATCTATGCTCATTGCCCAATTATGGAATGCTGAACCAAATGCAACTGAGCCATCCTGCACATTTACACTCCATTTTCCCTTATGAATTTCAGGAGCAATTTTTTCAATCAATTTGTTAACTGATGCAATTATTTTTACAAATCTTTCCTGCATTGCTTCAGGTGTCAATTTTACTTCCCTAATTAAACGATCTACTTTATTAATAAACAATATTGGTTTTACATGCTCTTTTAATGCTTGTCTTAATACAGTTTCTGTTTGTGGCATTATACCTTCAACCGCATCACAAAGAACTATACAACCATCAACTGCGCGCATTGCTCTTGTTACATCGCCACCAAAATCAACATGACCTGGTGTGTCAATAAGATTAATCAGATGCTCTTCATTTTTAATTGTGTGAACCATGGAAACGCTTGAAGAATCTATTGTGATGCCTCTGGCCTGCTCGTCTCCGTGAAAATCCAGTGCCAGCTGCTTTCCTGCATGCTGTTCTGAAAGCATTCCAGCTCCTGCCAGAAGATTATCGCTAAATGTTGTCTTACCATGCAACCGTCTTTGAGATTTTTGACTTCTCAAAAGATATCGATATGGGCACAAATAGCAATATTTCTTATGTGGGTTGGCTTTCTCATCAATTCCTTAACACTTGTTGCAAGATCTTTTGCCACGCTTTTATTTCCTCCAATTTTCATGTATAGTATAAACTCTTTGATTATTTTTTGTTGTTGAGGAAAAAATTCCCCATTTCTCTAATTTTCTCACATATTCATAGACAACAGTTTTACCCCTTTTCAGTTCATGGCTGATATCATTTATCCCAATATTTTCATTTCTCGCAACTATCCTAATAACATCACTGAAGGTAACAGAATTCCATCTTTTCCTGGGATACAATCTGTCAATCTCATCAATGAATCCTTCCAATGTTTTTTGCTTTTTGACCCTATTTAAACTTTTTGATTGATTTAGACCATATAGGTGTTCCATTATCCTAAACCATTTTTCTGTGCCTTTTTCAAACAGTTTAAGACAAAGTTTTAACTTTTCTTTTTTTCTTATCCTTATCTTCCACCTGCCATATTTATCTGGTTTTTTAGAACAATAGTCTGGCATAATTCCAATAGCATGCAATAATGGCTGCACTTCTTGAAACAAAGTAAAACTTCTTGTTATCAGATTAACATATGCTGTACGATAGTCGACTCCACCATCAAACATATAAATTCCCTGCAAAAAAGACTTTTTTATATTTTTATTTGCAGATTTTATATATTCAGGCACATATGTAGTTTCTGTTTTTCTCCCATTTTTTAGTTCTAAAATTTTTGTAAAATACAGAAATATTACCTTATTGCTGATATAAAACTCATAATGATTTTTTCTATCCTTTGGAAGAATGTTTACAAAAAAAGTCTTACTAAACCAATTTGAAAATGAATCTATAATTGATTTATATTCCTCTCTTATAATAAACTCATAATGCATCGCATTTTTATTTTTATTCCATGTAGTCTTTCTCTCCCTTAAATGTCCATCTACCATATATGCGCCGATGATACTGCTCAATTCCGCAGTTATTTTGCGTGGCAATTTCACCCTATTTCGATTTGGGCCACTTTCAAACCAAATATTTTGAGGAATATTTATTTTCAACTCTTTAAATATCTCTAAGGGTATTGCTGTTTTATTTCTCAAATCCCTCCATAATGTAATGTAGCTTACTTTTATATTTTCAGATAGCTTTTTGATTCCGCCATGAGGCAATGATCTAATTTTTATTTCTAATCTTTTCCTCAATAATTTATTAGGTACTATCTTTATAGTGCGGTTATCACATAAATCATAAATATTACCAAATGTGCCCATAGATTACCATATATTTTTCTTTTTTAAAACATTTCTTTCTTTTTTCCGAAAAACATTTTAAATAGTTATATAATAGTATTTCAATGAAAGTAAAAGAATTATTAATGGCGCTGGCTATTGCAATAATGGCAGCCCTCTTTGTAGGATTGTTAATAGATGCAGTTTACTCTTCTCCGGAATATGAAGATTATTGTGACAATAATGAAAAAAGAGTTTCCCCATTACCTGAAAGAATAGGTGTTAATAAAACTGAATGCCCAGACCCTTATTTTACATATCAAAATGAAATAAATGCATGTTCAGAAGAGGAAGGATTTGCAGAATTCGAATATGATAAAAATGGATGCCAGATATATGGATCATGTAATTATTGCAGCAAAGATTTTAATGATGCAAATGAAAAATATAACAGAAATATTTTCTTTATAATAACGCCAATAGCAATAGCGGCAATAATATTTGGGTTACTCTATGGGATGGAAGTAATAGGCAGTGGATTTATGTTTGCAGGAATACTTTTATTGATTTATAGCACAGGGAGATATTTTAGTGACATGTCAAAAACAATGAGGGTTGTTGTTATAGGCATAGAATTGTTGCTATTGCTTTGGATTACAAAGAAAAAATTAAGCAACAGATAAATTATTTTCTGCTGGTTTATCATAAAAAGATTAAAATTTATCTAGCAGCGTCTGCCATTCTTTCTAATTCTAATTTCTTTGAAACAGAGGCACTTTTCTGATCTAACTTGTAAGCAGATAATATTTCTTCTGCCAAAGCTTCAAACATTTTTTGCTTCTTGCCAAACGATTTTTGATAAGCACCTTGAACCATCACCCTTAAAGCGATATCCACGCGTCTTTGTGGTGAAACGTCAACAGCCTGGGGGTATCTTGCACCACCATATTCAACCGTTGTAATTTCTTCCCTTGGCGCAGCATTTTCCAGTGCTGTTATAAATATTTGCAGTGGATTTGAAGATGTTTTTTTCTCAATCAGGTCAAAAGTATCTTTAACGACTTTTGCATTGGTCATATATTTGCCGGAGTTTCTTCCTGAAGATGTTTTATGCTTCTTACCTCTATGACCAGGAACCATAAGTCGCGTTATCAAACGTTCTATAATATTTGTCCTATTTCTGTAGAATCTTTGTACTGCATTTCTTCCCTGAGATTTAGCAACTATAATTGGCTTAAGATTAATCATATTTTTCAATGAATAATCTGTGAGTGTAATATTTTGAGTATCCCACTGATCAAACAATTTCATTTTCTACCCTTCTCTATTTTGCCTTTCAATAATGCATCCAATGACTGGTCATTAACCTTAATCACCTGCCACCTTGTTCCAGGAAGATCACCTTTTGATCTACCCCTTGACCCGCCAATACATTCAACAATAACCTCATCGTGCTCATCAATTTTTTTAATAGCCTCATTTCCAGGAGCAAACGCCCTTATTTTTTTAGAGTTTTTTGTTAATTGAACTATTACACATTTTCTCATGGCCGAGTTAGGCTGCTTTGCCTCTACCTGCCTTTTTTCGAGAACTATCCCTTTTGCCTGCGAGGATTTTCCAAGAGGGTTTGATTTCCAGTATAATCCGCGTTTCTTTCTTTTATATAGTGGCTGGGACCATTTAAATCTTCTCCTTCTGGATAAAAGCTTTTTTTCAGATCCTAATCCTCTTGGTTTATTTGCCATTGTATGAATTCTTCAATTCGGTTTTATAAACATTATGGTTGCGCATAAGGAATCTCAACTGCCTTGCATGCCATATTTTGACAGTTTTTATCATTTTTAGATATAACCAAATCTTTTTATGATATATGCCTGATTTATTTTACACATTGAATTAGACAACATTTCTATCTCTTCGTTTTTCAAAATTTCATTGTCTGCCACTATACGCCCCATTATTGTTGGGTCTATATCATATCTTTCAGGTGGCAAATATTTTAATTCAAGTGCACTTTTGTTAGTTGTTCTTCCAAAACCTCTGAAACTTCTTACCACTCCCTGTTCTGTTGCACCATTATAAAAATTAAAATCTACATCCCACCCCAAATCTTCAATAGCTGCTTCCAAATCACGCTTTAAATGTTCAAGTTTTCTCGTGAGGCATACTTCTTCTATCGGCAATCTCACAGTAAATGTTGCCTTTCCCCCAGTTAATGTTTCTTGATTCATTTTATATTATTTTAAGTATCAGATTATAATGCCTTTTTAACAAATTGTTGATGAAGCTTATTTTTGAAGCGCCTCTTCCAATGACTCTTGCCTTTTCCTCCTTTGAGTTAAGTTTTATTTTTAGCACATTCTCAGTTTGTTCAATTGATTCCGGAACTAATGGGTAGATGAGGCTTGTTACAAACTTTTTTGGGTTTTTTGAAAGCTCAAGAATTACCACTTTTTGTTTTAATAGGTATGAAAGCCTTTTTATGTTTGCCCCATTTTTGCCAACTGCTTTTTTTGCAGAGTTTTCATTAACAAGAAACGTCAAATGACTTTTACTTTCTAAGAAATCAACTGCATGTATTCTTGTTATCTTGTCAAAAGTAGATATTATCCCCATAATTCGCATGTCTAGTTTTTGTTGGAGTTTCATGTTAATAACTAATCACGCTTACCGAGAAATTTTTCTTGCAGAATATGGATATTTCTGTTCTTGGCTTATCAAGTTTTATGATTTTTGCATTAGCCATGCCTGCATAATGGGATATTGTGTCTTCTATTTCCTTTCCACAGTCATTAGCCAGAAAAACAACTTCAGTTTTACCATTCTTCAGGTTCTTGATAGTGCTATTGCTGCCAAAAACCAGGCTTTTTTTCTTTAACGCATCTTTTAAATCTTGAAGACTCATTTTTTCTCCTTAACAGTTGTCTCTTCCTTTTTTTTAATAGTTTGGGCACCCATTTTTGCCACTAAATCAGGAAGTCCGGTACCTAAGGGCACAGGCTGATTAAGCATCACGTTTTCAATAACTGAGTTAAGCTCATCGCTTTCCCCTATTATTGCAGCTGCAATTATATGATTTAGCGGAGTTTCGAATGAAGCTTTTGCAAGCACTGATTTCTTTTCTCCTGTTATTCCGGATCTTGTTATTCCTTTTACACTCCCGCTCCTGCACATTGTATCAGCTACGCATAAAATATGCCTTATATCGACATCAAGACCCTGATCTTCGATAACTTTCTCAGCTTCTTTTATGATTGTGTTGCGAGCAGCTTCTATCCCAAGAACTTTTGCAGTCTCATGTATATCATTTGTTGTTGTTTTTG